>JBBQLS010000058.1:0-19565 GCA_038328115.1 Chitinophagales bacterium | reverse complement strand
TCAAAAAAATAATTTGCACAATTCAAAACCAATAGTTTACTTTGTATCTCAAAGTGCTTTTTATATGGATACACCACATCAACCTTTGGAAGATCTGCAACACATCAAAAAGATGATGGAACGCAGCAGCCGGTTTATTAGCCTGAGCGGACTGAGTGGCATTGCTGCCGGTATCTGCGCTTTAGCCGGTGCCTGGTTTGCCAGCCAGAAAATTCATTGCTGGGTAAATGGCGATTGCCAGTTGAGCCTGTTGATAACATCAAACGGCTTTGAATTGATCAACGATCTTTTCTGGATCGCTACCATCACTTTTATAGCTGCATTTGTGTCGGCTTTTGTTTTTACTTACTTAAAAAGCAAAAAGAATGGTACGCCCATGTGGGGTACCACTACCGTTCGTTTGTTCTGGAACATGGTGATACCAATTACGGTTGGCGGTATTTTTTTAATTAGAATGATGCAGATGGGAGAGTACCAGTTGGTAGCACCGGGCTGTTTAATTTTTTACGGATTGGCCTTGGTTAATGCCAGTAAATATACGTTGGGCGAAGTACGTTATTTGGGTTACGGGCAAATTGTACTGGGACTTTTTAATTTGTGGTGGATCGGTTACGGACTGCAGTTTTGGGCAATGGGCTTTGGCATTTTGCATATTGTGTATGGTGCCATGATGTGGTGGAAATACGAACGGAAATAAAACTATTTGTTTGATGAAGAATCCGATAGAAAATCTGAATAAAGTTTTTGACAGCCGAATACGCCTGGGCATTATGAGTGCCCTGATGGTGAACGACGAGGTAAGTTTTAATGAACTGAAGGAACTGCTGGATATAACCGATGGTAACCTGGCAAGTCACCTTAAAACACTGGAGGAGAGTGAATTTGTAAAGTTTCAGAAAGGGTTTATAGGCCGCAAAACAAATACCACTTATTCAATTACAAAAAATGGTGAAAAGGAATTTAAACTGCACCTGGATGCTTTGACAAAAATGATAGGATCTGTTAAATAAAATTTTTTATACTTTTACTTTGAAATACAAAGTACTTTTAGATATGCATAAATCTATTATCAAGTTACGCTCTGCTTTGCTGGTTTACCTTACACACCAGATGGCCTTACCTGTATTACGTATAATACGCAAGGCTGAAATTTTTCCTTACAGCAAGGCAGAACTTTTAAATTTTCGGGCTAAAACACTGGGCAAAGACCTTATTGATTTTTTAAATGAGAGGGATCTTGATCTTTTACCTTATTATGCCCGCCACGATATTAAACATATTTTACTGGGTTATGATACCACCGATGAAGGCGAAGTTTGCCTTCAATGTTTTATGCTGGGCAACGGGCATATTTCTTTTCCGGTGGCGGCAACGGTTTTATATGGTTTTATAACCATGCCTGAGTACTGGAAAAAGTTCAGGATTGCTTACCGGCGTGGTAAACAAAGCATACCGATTAAAGACTGGAAATGGTTTTCCATTTTAGAGGAAACAACAGAATCGCTCACTTATAAAATTAATTATGATTCAAAAAATTAACTACAAGCTTATCAGTTATTGCTACTGCATTCAACTATTTGTAATTCAACTTTTAAAAAAATAATCATGAAGACTCCAGCACTTAAAATTGAACTGCTATTGACCGTTACCAAACCCTGCTTTTACCTGGGCACTAAATAAATAAGTATGAAACTGATAAAATCTTTTACCAATGCCTGGGCAGGAATAAAATCCTGCTTTGAATCTGAAAGCAATTTCCGCATTCATTTATTTGCTGCAATTGCTGCAATAATAGCTTCTGTGCTGTTAAACATATCTGCAGCAGAATGGATAGCCATTTGCTTTTGTATTGCTTTTGTAGTAATGACGGAAATGATTAATACAGCTATTGAAAAACTTTGTGATGTTGTTCATGAAGAGATTCATCCGGCAATAAAGAAGGTAAAAGACATTGCCGCAGGTGCCGTTTTAATTGCTGCAATATTTAGTTTAATAACAGCCGCTATTATTTTTCTGCCTAAAATAATCTACTTCATCAAATCCCTTTAAAAATGAACCCAACATTATCTTTTCAAAAATCATTACTGGCCTTTTTGGCTTTTATTGGTTTGCTGATTGCGGTGCGTATTCTTTATACAGGGACTACACTTTATTTGTTTTTAGTGTGGAATATTTTTCTTGCGTGGATACCATTTGCGATCAGTAGTTTTTTTCATAAACTGGCAGAAAAAGGTAAAGGAAAACAATTTTTACTTCTGATTTGCTGGCTGACTTTTTTTCCTAACAGCCTTTATTTAGTTACCGATTTAATACACCTTCAAATTGAAAGCAAGGTGCCTAAATGGTTTGATGCGGTATTACTGTTTTCAGCATCGGTAGCAGGTTTAATGATGGCTTTTATTTCTTTATATAGGGTAGAAGAATTTCTGCAAAAAGCGATTCACAGAAAATTACAGTCAGTGATAATTTAAATAATCTTATTTCTTGCTTCTTTTGGTGTTTACCTGGGCAGGTTTTTAAGGTGGAACAGTTGGGATATTATAAGTAACCCATTTCAATTGCTGGGGTCAATTGGCCATCGCATTATTTCGCCTTTTGATTATTTGCAAACCTGGACTGTTACCGGAACACTCACTATCTTTTTTTATCTTTTGTACATCTCCGTAAAAAAAATGCCCGGCTATTTAAGCCGGGCAAATACTTGAATAAAAAAAATTAAAAATCCAGACCCAATGAGAAATACATGATTGGTTTTCCTTTAAAGAAAACATTCATTGGCCAGGCTACATCATACTTTAAAAAATAACCCAGCAGTGTAGTTCTTGCGCCAAAACCATATCCACCTGCAAATGGCCCTATGCCACCTGCTTTTTTAACAACAGTAACAGCTCCTGGCTGCATAGTAACAGGATCCACGGTATTATATCTTACTGACGGCCTTTTAAGGGAATTGTATTGTCCGTTCCAGGCAGTACCCAAATCAATGAACTGAACAATCTGGAAATTATTTAAAAATGAATTATTGATTGTGCGGTCAAAAAACGTTGAAACAATGGGCAACCTGAATTCGCTGTTGATCACCAATGCATTGTTTCCATTGGCAACGTTTTGTATATACCCACGCATGTTAACAGCCAGGCTTTCAAATGCATAATTTTGATCGGCTGCCGGCTGATTGGCGGTGTTAAAGTACCTGTCCTGACCATTGTTTTTTACATTGTTGCCAAACATAAGCCATCCATCTACGCCGCCCAGGTAATAAATAAGTTTTTGATTGCCCCAACTGAAATCTCCGGCCGCCCGGCCTGCCCAAATAAAATTCCGGTAAATAGGGTAATAATATCTTGCATCAAACCCAAGGTTAAAAGTGCTGGGGCCATCTGCAAATTGTACTTTATTAATCTGCCTGTTGTAGTCAAAATATATTTTGTAACGCAACCCGTTCATAATGTTCATGGCCGGGTTCATGGAATTGTCATAGATATATTCCAGTTTGGTGGTGGAGTATAATGTTTTATTATTGTCAAGAACATTGCTAAGGCTATCTATAGAAGACACCACAGTCTTATCTGAACGGATGCCTGTTGTTAACCTGATGCTTTTTGTTTTATCAAACGGATAAGAAACATTTACCTGATAAAGATTGGTAAATGTTTTACCGGGGTATAATGCCTGAGCAACAATATTACCGAAACTATCTATAAAATTAACTGTCACATTGGCTTCCTGTGCATTCCTGTAGTAACTTGCGCCCCAATCAAGCCTGCGCTTATAATTCTGATAACTCATCAGCCACTCGTTATCCTTTAAATTGGTACTTACTTTAACACCACCGGTAATTTTTACATCTTCCATCAACTCAGTTGTGCCCATGCGTATAAGGCCACTAAGCGGTGTGCCCGAGTTAAGCCTGATGGGCCCCGAACCTCCGCCGTAAGTTTGATAGCGGTTAATTAACACACCCGAATAAAAACCGGCAGAACCATAATCAACTGAGAATTTTGGTGGCTTATACCTGAATTTTTTCATCGTTTTTAAAACATCACGTTTGGCTGTTGTGCCTGCAACTGCTTTTCCGGCAGCACTGCTGTCTTTTTTCTCGTTGGCAAATTCTGTTTGAAAAATATCATCTTCTTTATTAACAACGCCTGTTGCTTTATTGGCGGCTGCAGTATCCTTATATTCGTTCATCAGCTTCTTCATGTATTCGGTTGGCTGGGCTGTTACGTTTCTACGGCGCAAAACATTATCATCAATCTTTAATTTGTATAAAACCTTTTCATCGCTTTGGCGGGTAACTTCGCTTACCTGGTTATTATCGCCGGCAATGCGTGTTTCGGCAAGCGTACTCTGGTAATTGGTTAAGGGAAATGTATAGGCCGAATCTTCAGAAACAGAAACAACAGCAATGGAATCAACATCCGTTTTTCTGTATGCTCTTAATGTGCTGTCCACTTCTTTTGCAGATGGATTACGTAAAATCTGGCCTGCTATTAAAACAAGCGTATCCAATCCTGCCTTTTTGGTAGTGAAGAAACCGGCATAGCGGTTTCCAATACCGTTTTCGTCGCTTACAAACGTAAAGTGATTTTCGTTGTACTGCATGGGAGAACGGGCATTGCCATACTTTAGAGCAGATAACTGGGTTATCTGGTTCAGTTCAGGCTTATCGCCAAAATTGGTAATTAAAAAAATGTTGTACTTACTGTCGCTGGGCAAAACATTTTCGCCGCTTTTAGCTGTAGCGCCTGGCCTGTTGCTGCTGAAAATAATGCCCGTTTTATTGGGGAAAGCAACAAAGGAAGCATCCAGGTCGTCGTACACATCATTGGTTATCTGTTTTGCTTTTTCTTTTTGAATGTCGTACGTAAAAATATCGGTATGGCCGTTCTTAACTGCGGTAAATAAAAGCGTATTGCTGTTAAGCATATACTTCATGTCCTGCACCTGGTCAAATTCTTTGGTAAGGTCAATTTTAATTTGCTTTTGGCGGTTTACAAGATCATACACAAATAGTTTCAGTTTTCCTTCGCTTGTATAAACAACAGAAATCCTGGTTCCCTTGGGGTCCCATGCCATCATAGGATAATTCGGATTCATTTCATTTAAGTAGCTTCTTACACCGTATTTCAGCAGGGTTTTATTTTCTGATTCATCATTATAAATAACCCGTACAATACCTTTTCTAAATTGTGTTACCACATAAGAATTGTTACGTTTGATTGGGTTTACGTTAAACCGGAAATAATCAATGCGTGGGCTTATATCAAAACCCTCTACATAACTTCCTTTTGGATAAGGCTTTCTTCTGGTGATGTCTTTCGAATATTTTTCATCCTCGTAATCCATAAACTCGGCCAGTACATCTTTAAATTTCTTTTTGCAAACCTGCAGGCAGGCTTTGTTCAGGTTTTTATAAACAGTAGCCAGGTAAAGCAGGTAGGTTACGTTTTCTTTTTTGTATTTCTCTTCTATATAATACCAAAAAGCATGGCCGGCAATTTCGGGTCTTTTAAAGGCAAATTTTGAAAACTTGCTGTAATTGCCGCTCAGTATTTCGCTTTTCATTTCATCGTCCAGATCGGTACTCCAGTTTTCGGCCAGGTAGCTCATATAGCCATCAGTAAGCCATTTGGGTAAATCGAGCAAGGCCTGGTTGCCGGCAACTTCGCCAATATCATCACCAAACAAACGGTTTTCGGTTAAAATTTGTGCAATGCCGTGGCGCACCTGCAAACGTAATTTCTGGTGATCGGCTTCAAAATAAACAACCATTTTATTGTTTACCAATTTGGTGCCGCCGGTAGTGTTTTGCCACTCAATACCCAGGCCTATATTGCTTTGCTGCATTTCGGCAAAATCGTTGTATAAAACAATATTGGCCCGGCGTTGCAAACTATACTCAGCGGTGGCTTCCATTTGTGGCAGCTCTTTTTCGGCGCTTTGGGCTATAAATTTGGCAAGCTCCTCACCGTTTTGGTGGTAATAAATATTGAAGTTGTTGGTTTGATAGTAACTCCACTTGAACTTTTTAAACTGCACCCGGTTTTTCCCAAACTCCACCGCATTTACCTGGGCCTGTGCAAAATACGATCCGGCCAAAAGGAAAAAGGAAATTAGAGATATTCTGCTGAACTTCGCCATATATATAAATTGATATTGAGTATTAAAATTACTTTATTCGCACTAATCATTAAAAAACAATTTAAAAGCCAGAATGTTAAAAATAAAATCCTTTGTTTTCAGTCCAATACAGGAAAATACGTATTTACTGTATAATGAGTTTAATGAATGTTTAATTATTGATCCCGGCTGCTATTTTCCCGAAGAACAGGATGAACTAAAAGTCTTTATTACACAGAGCAGTTTAAAGCCCTGGATGCTGCTTAACACCCATTGCCATCTGGACCATGTTTTTGGTAACAAATTTGTTGCCGAAACCTACAAACTAACTCTTCAACTGCACGAAAAGGAGAAACTGCTGCTGGATTATGCACCCACATCGGGCCTGATGTATAACATGCCTTTTGATAATTATGCCGGGGAATATATTTATTTAAAAGAAGGCGATATTATTAAACTGGGCGAAGATGAATTGAAAGTGATAGAAGCGCCGGGTCACTCACCGGGGCATATTTGTTTTTATTGCGAAAAGCAGCATTTTATAATTAGTGGCGATGTATTATTTAACCGTAGTATTGGCCGTACAGATTTGCCCGGAGGAAACCATGAAACCCTGCTGAAAAATATACGGGAGAAACTGTTTGTATTGCCTGATGAAACGGTTGTTTATAGTGGACATGGGGAAACAACAACCGTTGGGGAAGAAAAAAAATACAATCCTTTTCTCAATTGATTTGATGGGTATGTGGATATTTTGAACTTTTAAATAATAAACTATTTGAGTATTTTAATGGTAATGTCTTAAAACACGCAGTATGAAATCAAAAAATCGTTGCTCATTTTTTTTAATATTGGTAATTGTGGCTTTAGCGCATCCACTTTCCAGCAATGCCCAACATGCACAGGTAAAGCAAAAGATTGAGCAGGATATGGAAAAGAAGTATTCAGATACGCAAAGGGTGAGGGGCAAAAAAGAGCTGGAAAAAATTACTTACGAAAACGATAAACGTTATAAAGACCCAACCAATAAAGTGCAGGCTACTATTGCATTTGAAACCAAGCAAATGAATAAGAAAGGTGAAGTGAAAGAGACCAGCGTTCAAAAAATGATTTTTGGCAAAAACGGTGAGTGTATTGTGATGAATGAAGGAGAAAAGAATGAAACCTGGATGATTTATAATTATGCTGATAAGGCAAATTACATGGTAGATGTGAAAAAGAAAACTGCCATGAAAATGCCATTAATAAATATGCAGAAAATGGCAGAAGCCAGTGCAAAGCGTGAGGCAGAAAAAAATGCCGGCACCACTAACAACAGCTCCTGGAAGGCAACGGGCGAAAAGCAAATCATCAACGGTTATAACTGCACAAAATATGTTTATACTTACGATGAAAAGAGTAAATATGCAACCATGGATTTTTGGATGACAGAAGAACTAAAACTGGATTTGGGTAATAATTATATGTTTGGTGCCAGGTTAAATGAATACAAATATTCAGTAAATCCCAACAACAAAGATATGCCACATGGATTAACCATCCGAACGGTTATGTATAATAAAAAAGGAGTTGCAGTATCTCAACGTGATTTAAAAGAGTTTAAAAAATCGGCAGACGAAACTTATTTTGATATGAGTAAGTTTAAAGTAAACGATATATTAGGCGGACTTTAATTTCTTTATTTTTCTGACACAATTCAATCAAAAAATAGTTAGTTTTTGTAAAGGCATCTGTTGCAGCAGAATTATTGTTCTTACTGTGGCCCTATCGCAATTATTTGATACCTGCCACTACAAGCTATTGTGGCATTATGTGTGCTATGACCAGTGAATGTAAAGCCTGTATTAGTTACACCTGTAATAGTAAGCATCAGTTTATCAATATCGCCAAGTGGATGGCCGCTTACCGGATTAGGTAACACATTACCAATATACACTATCGGCGGTGCTGAAAAAGCTTCTGCAAAACTTGCACCTGAACTTCCAGATTGAAAAGGTGCATAACTTGTAATATCAATATCAAGAGTAGTTACAACCATTTTTAATTGTGTACCGCTGTTATTACGAATTATGCCATTGCCATTTGCCACCGTTATATTATTTACAACATCTACATTGCCGCTATTGCTTATGCCCATTCTTTTTGTACTTGCGGTATAAAAGTCCAGGCCATTTTGATTTCCCCCGGCATTTCTTTTGCTTGCAATACCTTCCCCGCTGCCTGCGCTGCCAAATCGTATTCCATTACTTACAGAGCCGGTATTAGTACCATCGTTGTCTGCTACAATATCTCCTTTTACTTGTAATAAAACGTTGGCATCTTTACCTATAACAACATTTCCACCTCTGCCCTGCAATAGTAAATTTCTAAATCCGCCTGAAGCTACAGACTGTATGTAACTTAATTGGTTCGTGGCATCAGCTCCCATGTACAAAATATGGTCTGTACCGGTTTTGTCTACAATTTCCAATGCATTGCCATTGCCTTCAGAACGGGTGTATAACCCACCTCTTACTACCTGTAATTTAGCAGTTGGGTTTGTAATGCCTACGCCTACATTACCATTTCCTTTTATACGGATGCCCTCAGTAAATGCAGTGCTGCTGCCACTTCCAATGGCTACATCACTGCCCGTACCATCAGAATGTATCTGCAATAAATTGGTTTGTACACCCAAGCCATAAGTATTTGCAGTGTTGCCATAAAGTGCTATTTTATCGCCCAATGTATTTGTAAAATTCAGCGGAAAATTTGCATCGGTTCTGCCGATGCCGATATTCCCCGAGGGCGTAACGGCAAAGTGAGGTGCCCCAAAGATATCGGTGCTTAAAACTAAATTGTTAGTGGGATCTACACTTAATTTTCCCTTAAAAATATCATTTCTAAAAAAGCCTAAACTTATTTCAGAAATATTGGTACCGCCTGCTGTATTTTCGATTCTTACCGTAGAGCCTGCTGCATTACTGCCTGTAAAATGAGCTATATACGCATCATTTGTGGCATTCACAACATCTAACGTATAACTTGGTGAACTGGTGCCAACCCCAATTCGACCTAAAGGTGTAATAGCAAGATTCGGTGTGCCAAATACATCAGTACTTAAAACCAAATTGTTAGTAGGATCTACACTTAATTTTCCCTTAAAAATATCATTTCTAAAAAAGCCTAAACTTATTTCGGAAACATTAGTTCCTGCAGCTGTATTTTCTATTCTTACCACAGAGCCGGAGGGATTTCTACTGGTAAAATGAGCTATGGATCCGTCAGCTTCCGCATCAAAAACATCTAATGCATAGCTTGGAACAGAAACACCAATGCCTACTTTTCCTGTGCTGTTAGAAACAATCAAAGCTTGCTGCAAACCCTGTGAAGGCCGCACCCTGGCTAAAAAAATATCGTTATTGGGATTTATACCTACATAGCCTCTTATAATTCCCTGATGGAAAAATCCATCTCCTACAAACGAAGTTGTATTAGTGCTGTTTGTATAATTGCTTACAAAATTGACATCGCTTCCTTCGGCCCAGGTTACCGCCTGGTCTCCGGTTTTAGCGACGATGTGCAATGCGTAAAAAGGCAAGGTGGTTCCAATACCAACTTTACCATCGTTTGTTATAGACAACCGTTTGGTGTTGTTTGTAAAAAAATCTAAACCAAAAGGATTTACGCCCCCTGATACTCTTCTGCTTCCTATAGCTTCATTACCTACGGAACCAAAGCGCAGTGATGGTTTAGTGCCGTCATCAAAATTTCCCTGGTCTATATTTACAGTGCTGTCCACACTTAGCCGCTGAGTGGGGGTACTTGTTCCTATACCAACTTTATTCTGTGCAAATAGAAATTGTGTTGTACAAATTGCAATGATAAGCAGTATTAGTTTTTTCATTTTTTTAAGTTTCATTTTTTTATAATTTCCAAATTTTTCGGATTCAAAATATCCAGAACAGTATCTTGCTTTTAAGCTTATGCAAACAATGATATGATTGCCATTGAAACACATAAAACAAAATATTTCTGGTGGTAATATTTATATCTTAAGGTTTGTTATACTCATTTACAATATTCCACCATACTTTATTTTGATGTGATTGCTCAGTTATCATGGCATAGAAATAATCCTTGTTCTTACTTCTGATTTTTTCTGCCAATTCGGGTTTGTCTACAAACAGGTTGCTAACCTTACTGTCGAATTTTGGCACAAATTTATTATCGCTGAACTGGTATATTTTATCATCTTTTGTATTGGGCAACTGAACAAAATAAACTGTTTCGTCTTTGTACTCAATATAGCCCTGGCCATTTTTTGTACCGGTATGGCTGAAGTATTCGTACATAGCCATTTTGCTCCCTTCCGGCGTAAGCCGCTTTACCATTGTTTTTACGATGGGCGTATTTATTGCACCACCTGCGCCCAAAAATTTTGGTTCGTAATAGCTATTGCCCATTTGAAAGCCCATAATTTCTTCGGGCTTAAAATATTTATCTTTTTTTGTGCCGTTCTCAAAAAAATGTATGCCTATCTCGTTATTAAAACTCCAGTTCTTTTTTGCAAGAAATAGCCTGCCATGTAATGCAGTTGACTCATTAATATACAATACGGCATCCTGTGCGTATTCAATACTCATGGGTTGATTGGGGTCGAATGTTACAGGCCGGTTAGGATCGGTATTAATGGCCATGTTGGTATTGACTTTGTTTGAATTATTATTTCCATTATTTCCATTATTACTTTGGTTGCTGAAATGAAATAATGAAACAGTATTGTTATCTGATTGAAAAGAATTAGGCGGCTGAAAGTTGGAAGAGTATCTTGCTACATTAGAAATACGGGCATCGCCAAATGTTGACTGCGAATTAAAATTGGTGTTATTAAAGTTGCCTGCAAAATTATGATCGAGCGAAGCAGCACCAAATGTAAGCGGGGCGCTGTTTGTGTAAAGCTGCCTTCCCGAAACCAGGGATCCAACTATATTACCATCTACATATAAATTGAAAGTTTGCCCGTTGTTTACGGCTGCAATATAATGCCAGTAATTATCATTAATACGAATGCTGGTTGATAAAAACTGCTGATCGGTATTTAAATTGGATACACCTTCAAACATACCGATATAACCGTTGTTTAGCGTAATACCAAAATCGCCGGAATTATCGCCATTGGTTTCGTTGCCAAAAAGATAAGGGCGTTGCCAATAAGTATTGTTGCTTCTGTTATCATTTGTTTTTACCCAAAACTCCACGGTAAAAGTATTGGCGCCATTCAACATGCCTGATTGCATAACTATTGGCTGCCCCTGCTGGTTATTATATTGGGCATTTGCAGAAAATGCACCTGCTGCCAGTATCAGTAAAAATAAATGTTTCATATAATTTTATTATTTGGTAATTAAATTTTGCAAAGCATCCAAATCTATATTAGCAATGGCTTTATCAATAAAATATTATACTAGGCTCTATTTCTTAACAAACTCAACACGTCTGTTATTAGCTTTTCCTTCAAAGGTTTTATTATCGGATATAGGTTTTGTTTCGCCATAGCCTTTTGTAGTAAGCCTTCCTACATCAACACCCATTTTAATTAACTGGCTGCGTACAGCATCTGCTCTTGCCTGCGATAGTTTTAAATTTGCAGCATCATCACCATCACTGTCGGTGTGTCCTCCTACTTCAAATTTTACATCAGGATTATCTTTTAATATCTGTACTATGCCATTCAATGTGCCCATACTTTCGGGTTTGATAATGGCTTTATTTACATCGAAGTTGATGCCGTGCGTAACAATTTTTGTATCGGTAAATTTCTTTCCCAGCATGTTCATACCTGCGCCATCGGCTATGCGGAAATTAGTGAAAACTAATGGCCCATCTTGCGAAGCAATACCGCCCAAGCCAATGCCGGCGGGGGTTAAGTTACTATTTGGAATTACAACTACTCTTGATTGGTCTACATAAACTTTTATTTGCTTGTCTTTATATGCAATGGCAATATGATGCCATTTGTTTAAAAAATTTTCGCCAATCATATCCGCTGGGTAATTACCAATTAATGATTTTTCATCGCCATCTACTGAATGGTAGTCCACTTCTGCATCGTTATTGCTAAGGATTATTTTACCAAGCTCGTCATGATTTTCATTTAGAAACCAGAATTTTATAGGATAGGCTTCGTTGTTTCTATAAAGGTCAAACTCAACTGTCCATTCGGTATTAAGGTATTTTTTCTTTTTCATCAGGGGAGTTACCCATCCAGAGTTTCCATCGGTAATTAAAAGGGCAGTTTTATCGGCAATTTTATTCACAACAGCCTGGCCACCCTGCAGTTCCCAATGTGAACCAAATTCTCCAATGGCATCAGTTGAAAAATCATCTTCAAACAATACTGTTTGACCGGGTATAAAATCGTAGTTCTGGTAGGCTTTAAAAACTGCGGGTGATACCGGTGCTGTGGTATCCGATTTCATTGCTGGTTGACTAAATGCTGTTGTCTGATTGTTGGTGGTTGCAGGTACAATTTTAGTGGTACTCTTAAGTTTCTTCACTACCTCGCTGTGTGTGGTTGAGCAAAAAATGGTTGTTATCCCAACCAGCAAAAGCATCTTCTTCATATAAATTAATTTCATGTAAAAATGCTGCTTATTTAAATTTTACACAATCACAAAAAAGTGTTAGAGTATTTTAGCTAACAACAAAAATCGGGAGATAATTAGTTGCAAAGGGGAATAGATTATTTTCTTAGTCCAAAAACTTTATTTAATGCTTCAGTTCTGCTTTGCACCTGCAGTTTTTCGTATATTTTGCGGGCATGGCTTCTTACAGTTTCCATACCTATATTCATTTCGCTGGCAATTTCCTTATAGCGAAGCCCTTTTGAAAGTGATTTTAAAATCTCTTTTTCTTTAGGGGTTAGTATTTCTACCTCGTCAATTGAATTTTTGCGTTGAAACGAAGCAATTACTTTTCGGGCAATTTGTGTACTCATTGGACTGCCACCATTATTTACTTCTGTTATAGAGTCTAAAATTTTTGCAGGGGCAGTTTTTTTAAGCAAATAGCCACTGGCGCCTGATTTTAATGATTCAAAAATATTTTCATCATCCTCATACACGGTACTCATTATAAATTGGGTAGCAGCGCATTTTTCTTTTAATACTCTAACCGCCTGAATGCCATTAATACCCGGTAAATTAATATCCATTAAAACTACATCGGGCTGCGATTTTGGTAAGCCCTGTATAGCATCTTCTGCATTTACATAAACTTCGCTGCATACAAAGCCATCACTATTATTAATTAATAGCTGTAGCCCTTCCCTGATATCTTTAATATCTTCTACTATTGCAACGGTAATAATTTGGCAATTCATTCAACAAATCTATTTAATTAAACGCTTTTAACTCTACCCAAAAAGTGTTAGAGGGCATAATAAACCCTGGTTATACTGTAATACTTATGGCTGTTTTGGTACCCTTGCCTGGCTGAGATGTTATTGAATAATTGCCAGCTACCTGTTCCATCCTGTTTTTAATATTTTGTATGCCATTGCCAAACAGCCTTGTATTATTTACATCAAAACCTTTTCCATCATCAGTAATAATAAAATTTATTTTATTATCCTGTTTGGTAAGGTTGAGTGTTATGGTATTACACCAGGCATGTTTTGCTACATTATTAAAGCATTCTTTCAGCACCAAAAAAATATTTCTTCTTTGTTCTTCTGTTAATTTTATCAATGGTATTTCGTCGGGGTAGTTGCAAAGCACTGTATTTTCAAAGGGTTCAAAAAACTTTAGGGCGTACTCTCTGATGTAAGCAGCCAGGCTTTCTAACGTATCATTTTTTGGGTTAAGCATCCATACAATATCCTGTAAATTATCTACCATTTCCCTGGCGGTGGTAGAAATATTTTCCAATTGCACTTTTACTTTATCAGTTTCTGTTAATTGCGTTTTAGCCACTTCGCTTAATATGGCAATTTTTGTAATGCCGCTGCCAAGGTCGTCGTGCATATCACGGCTGATGCGGTTGCGCTCTTCAAGTTTTGTTTCTAAAATTGTTTTTGTTTTTTCAAAAAGCAATTGTTGTACCCGGGCTTTTTCTTCATTGGCTTGTGTTATGGCGGCCTGCCTTTCGTCGTTTACTTTTTTTAACCGATATCCCATTGCAGAAGAAAAGAAAAGTATTTCACCAAAATTACCTATCTGAAGCCATGCCAATGGATCAAAAATAATACGTTCATCACTCACCCCATTGGCAACAAAACTCATTAAACCACAGATAAAAAAATAAATGCAACCAGATAATATCCATCGTTGAAAAGGAGAAACTTTCATTCTAAAACAACGCCATAGCAACACAAAGCTCATTGCAAAAATAAAAATACGGATCACTAAAAAAAATGCAAAAGGCAATCCGATACCATTACTGTGTAATACAATCACAACCAGGGCATAGGCAATCAGCACAATGCTGAGTAACAACCATCCTTTATAAACAAAAGACTTTTTATTTGCAGGTACATTTACAGCATGGGCACAAAAATTTATGTATAACGTAAAGTAAATAACCTGTAACCCTTCGTTTAAATTAAAAATTATTTTTTCTGCCAGTGTATTTCCCAAAAGAAGGTAGCTAAAATCACTACGGATAAATATAAAAATGCACATACAGCCTAAATAAGCCACATACTGCAACAGTAATTTATCTCTGTAATAAAAATACAATACAGCATGATACGCAGTTGCCAGCATACAGGCACCTAAACAGATTAAATGTATCATGGTAGAAACCCCGGTTTCGGGCATAAAGAATTTCTTTGGTAGATAAAAATGCTGTGATAAATATAAACGTATTATTTTTTTTCCTGGCACAATTCAATCAAAACCCCATTGGTTCCCTTTGGATGAAGAAAACAAACCAGCTTATTATCTGCCCCCGGTTTTGGCTCTTCATTGAGTAATATAAACCCTTCCGATTTAAGGCGCTGCATTTCGGCCTTAATATCGGCTACATCAAAAGCAATATGATGCAGGCCTTCGCCTTTACGTTCAATAAATTTTGCGATAACGCCATCCGGGTCAGTGCTTTCTAAAAGCTCAATCTTGGTTTCACCTTTTTTAAAAAAGGCTGTATTTACTTTTTCAGTTTCAACCAATTCTGTCTTATAGCACTGACTATTCAGCAGTTTTTCAAATAAGGGAACAGAATTTGTAAGATCCTTTACCGCAATGCCGATATGTTCTATTTTATTCATTGAATTACAATTATGGTTAGGCTGATTTACGATTTCGGTAAAATGACAGTAAAACTGCTTACCGGGCCTCTAAAATAGAACCTTTTGCAGTAAATTTGCGTAATAAAGAACAGAAACTAAACAGATTAATTTTATGTTGAAATTGCCCATCTACCTCGATAATAATGCTACCACACCCATGGATCCAAGGGTGCTGGAAGCTATGACACCCTATTTTTTGCAGCATTTTGGTAATGCTGCCAGCCGTAACCATCCTTTTGGCTGGGAGGCTGAAGAAGCAGTTGATTATGCCCGTGAGCAGGTTGCCAAGTTGATTGGTGCGGACCCTAAAGAAATAATTTTTACTTCAGGCGCAACCGAAGGCGATAACCTGGGTATTAAAGGTGTGTATGAAATGTATGCCAGCAAAGGCAATCACATCATTACCGCAACAACCGAACATAAAGCAGTTTTAGATACCTGTAAACATATTGAAAAAATTGGCGGAGAAGTAACCTACCTGCAGGTGCAGCCCGATGGTTTGATAGATTTGAAAGAACTGGAAGCAGCCATTAAACCAACCACTATTTTAATTGCCATCATGTATGCCAATAACGAAATTGGTGTGGTGATGCCGATAAAAGATATAAGTACCATTGCCCGTAAGCACGGTGTTTTATTATTTACAGATGGTACACAGGCTGTAGGTAAAATACCGGTGGATGTAAACAAAGATGGTATTGACCTGATGGCTTTTACAGCGCATAAAATGTACGGCCCTAAAGGTGTTGGCGCATTGTACGTACGCCGTAAAAACCCAAGGGTAAAAGTTACCGCACAAATGGATGGCGGCGGTCACGAACGTGGTATGCGTAGCGGAACATTGAATGTGCCGGGTATTGTTGGCTTTGGTAAAGCCTGCGAAATTTGTATGCTGGATATGGAAGCAGACAGCAAACGCATCAGTAAGATGAGAGACCATTTGCAAACAGAATTATTGAAATTAGAAGAAGCGTATGTAAATGGCAGCAGTGAATATCGTTTGCCACATGTTGCCAATATTTCTTTTAAGCATGTTGAGGGAGAAGGGTTGCTGATGGGCTTTAATAAAAATATTGCGTTAAGCAGCGGATCGGCCTGTACATCTGCCTCTTTAGAACCAAGCTATGTGTTAAAAGCATTGGGCCTGGGTGATGATCTTGCACACAGTTCGCTACGTTTTGGTTTAAGCCGTTTTACAACAGAAGAAGAAATAGATTATACCATAAAAGCAATAAGCGAAACCGTATTGAAATTAAGAGAAATGAGCCCGCTTTGGGAAATGTATAAAGAGGGAATTGATTTGAGTACGATTGAGTGGGCGGCACATTAATGCAAATTAGCTGATTAGCCAATGTGCTGATGTGCTAATAAAAAAACAGTTTATAATTTTAAGAGTTTACAATAAATAGAAACAGTAACAAATTTAAAGAATTAGCAAATTAGCTAATCAGCAAATTATCAAATTAATTATCATGGCATATTCAGAAAAAGTAATCGATCACTACCAGAACCCAAAGAATGTTGGTACGCTGGATAAAAGTGCAAAAAATGTAGGTACCGGTTTAGTGGGAGCACCTGAGTGCGGCGATGTAATGCGCCTGCAGATACAGGTTGATGATGCCGGTATGATAACCGATGCAAAATTTAAAACCTTTGGATGCGGCTCTGCAATTGCGTCTTCTTCTTTGGCTACCGAGTGGCTGAAAGGAAAAAGCGTTGATGAAGCGTTGAAGATTGACAATATGGACATTGTGGAAGAATTAAATCTTCCTCCTGTAAAAATACATTGCAGTGTTTTGGCAGAAGATGCTATCAAATCGGCCATCAACGACTACCGTGTAAAAAACGGAATGGAAGAAATTAAGTTTGAAGAGAGTGTGGTACACTAAAAAATTAGCTAATAAGCTGATGTGCTAATTTACTAATTGACCTTTGTTTTAGAAGTTCTTTAGCAAAAATTACAGAGTATAATTCTAAAAAATCAGCACATTATCGAATTAGCACATTATTATTATGGTAGCGACAGAGAACAGTATTTATATAAGCGACAAAGCAAAAACCAAAGTATTAAAACTGATGGAAGAAGCAGGTGTTGCCGGTGACGATACTCATTTTTTAAGAGTTGGAGTAGTTGGCGGCGGATGCAGCGGCTTAAGTTATAAAATGGATTTTGATAATGAAGTGAAACCCATGGACCAGGTTTTTGAAGATAAAGGAATAAAAATTGTTTGCGACCTGAAGAGTTTTTTATATCTGGTAAATACCGAACTTGAATTTAGTGATGGGTTGAATGGTAAAGGTTTTTATTTTAATAACCCCAATGCCAGCCGTAGCTGCGGTTGCGGCGAAAGCTTTGCAGTATAAACATCTTTAAAAAAATAATTTTTAATGCCTCCCGGTTTCCAGGAGGCATTTTTTTTATTACAAATAATCATCAGAACTCTTCATTAACAGGCGGGGCCGGTGGGGTTGGAGGTATTGCAGACAGGGCTAATAACGGCGGCTCGGCAGGAGGTAAAGGTGGCGTTGGCGGCGGCGGAGGCGGAGGGGGAGGAGGAGGAGGAGGAGGTGGTGGAGGTGGAGGTGGAGGAGGTGGAGGAGGTAGTGGTGGTGCAACGTCATTAACTGACAATGCAGATTGCGTAGTTGACGTTTTGGCCTTTTCGGTTTTTGTTTTTTGTGCTATTAAATGCGTAGAAACGATACACACAAATAGCAACATCATTGTTTTTTTCATAATTATATTTTTGGGTGAGATGCAAATACTTAAATAATCCATAAAGAAAATCCTTGCTTTATCAGCTAATAAAAAAAGCGAGGAAATTAATCCCCGCTTTTAACTGTATTTTCTAGTTATGGTTAACTCAATGTTTCCTTCTTTTATGATACTTCCCATTCTTGTAGTAATAACCTGCCCTATAATGATGGGTATAATGGTGACCCGGTTTAACCACTACAAACTTTGTACCCGGCGGTGGTGGCGGGGCTGGCAAACCTGGTGGGGGTGGAGGAACAATAATAGGTACTTTTTGAGCATTGGACTGTAAACCAATAAAAATTAACAGTATTACAATAAGCTTTTTCATATTGAGTGTTTTAATAACTATATAAGGAAAAGCCGTGCCAGAATTTTTGAAGCATATTGATTTATTGAAAATAGAACCCCCAAATATAAAACCCCATCAAAAAATGACAGGGCTTTTTGCACTTGGTATTGGTAATCAACAAATTTTGCCTTTGCAGGCATATTAAAGTATAGAAAAATAGACAGTTTCAGAAATCGGAATATGGATAAATTGTAAAATTCAACGTTCCTGATAACAGACAAGGTGGTTATAAAAAATGCTGCATGGCTATAATCTCAATATGTAGTTATTAAGTTTATATTAACCTGATATATAGTAAATTGCAGCAATTCTAAAAATTCATGCTGAGCATATTTAAAAAAGAACTGAACCAGTTTTTCAGTAACCTAACCGGTTATATTGCTATTATTCTTTTTTTACTCATTAATGCCATATTTCTGTTCATATTGCAGGATAGTAGCATTTTTGAATTTGGCTATGCATCCCTGGATAAATTTTTTGAACTGGCTCCCTGGATCCTGATGTTCCTGGTTCCTGCAATTACTATGCGTACACTGTCCGATGAATTCAGGGCCGGCACATTCGAAATTCTTAAAACAAAGCCCGTATCGGCCTGGCAAATTGTATTGGGAAAATATTTTGCGATACTGGTTGTTTTGTTGCTGGCTATATTACCTACAATAATTTATATCATTACTATTAAAGCGTTAAGTAATGGTGGTGGAATAGCCTGGAGTGAACTTCTAACCTCTTCCAACTTACTTTACACTTTTATAATATTGGGAATTATTATAGGTGTAGGATTTCTTTTTTGGAATTTTTTTAAAAATCCCAAAACTGTTTGGCAAACTTCTTTTGCTCTTTTCTTTATTTATGTGGTTATTAAAATAGTATCGATTGTTTATGGTAATATAGACACAGGTGGAATATTGGGAAGTTATATCGGACTGTTTTTACTGGCGGCCGTTTTTGCAGCCGTAGGCCTGTGTTGCAGCGGATTTACAAATAATGCAGTAGTGGCGTTTCTGATCAGCGCTTTCACTTGTTTAATCTTATACTTTGGCTTTAATGCACTTAGTAAACTG
>JBBQLS010000057.1:0-19574 GCA_038328115.1 Chitinophagales bacterium | reverse complement strand
ATCTGCAAAGAAAATAAAAACGGTAACCTTAGGAAGTTCGCATGTACCGGATTCTAACAAGAAGGATAATCAATTCACAAGCCCCTCTGCCTAGTGAAGGAAAAATAAAAAAATAATGAACAAGGAATGTCGATAACGAAGTAATGGTTCCATACTTAATCATTCTGCATTCCTTGTTCGATATTCATACTAACGTGAAGTAGCTGGTAGTGGAATATCCCTTTTCAGCATTTCATCTCTGTTGGCCATTTCCCAGGCAGTATGAAAAATCATACGCACTCTTTTTTCATATAGGTCCCAATATATTTTATCAACTGTATCGGTTGGCTGGTGATAATCTGATTTAAGCATACCATCGTAGAAAAACAAGATGGGTACGCCTTTGCGGGCAAAGTTGTAATGATCGCTGCGGAAATAAATACGGTTCTGATCGTTGGGGTCATCAAATTTATAATCCAGTACCAGGTTGGTATATTTTTTATTTACGGCTTCGTTAATAATGGGTAGGTCGCTGCTGAGTTTATCGTGGCCAATAACATATACATAGTTCAGCGTGTCGTCCGTCTTACGTTCGGTATCTATGCGGCCAACCATATCTGTATTCAGGTCAACGGTTGTTTTTTCTAATGGAAAGAAGGGATGATCGCTGTAGTACTCGCTGCCCCAAAGGCCTTTTTCTTCACCACTTACGGTCATAAACACAATGGTTCTGCGTGGCCTGTTACCCTCGGCAGCAGCTTTGGCAAAAGCCTGCGCCATCGTGATAACAGCACAGGTGCCGCTGCCATCATCATCGGCACCATACCAGATTTTTCCATTACGTGCACCCAGATGATCGTAATGCCCGGTTAAAAAAACATACTCGTCTTTTTTATCGGTGCCTTCAATAATGCCCACTACATTACTTGCATTGATAGTGGTTCTGTATTTTTCAAAATTATAAGTAACCTTGGCTTTGCTTTCCATAGGCCATTGGTTTGCAATGATGCCATTGGCTTTTACAATTTTAAGCAGTGTATCAAAATTATTGCCAATGATTGTTTTTGCATAAGCATGAGAAAGCTGTACAAAGTTCAGCATCTTAGCTCCATCATTTGCCCTGGGAAAATAAACACCTGTTTTTTTGCCGTTGGCAACAGCACGTTCGTTAAATGTTTCCTGTGTTGGATTAATAACCACCACACCGGCTGCACCTTTTGCGGCTGCAGTTTCCAGCTTTTTGGGTATGCCGGGAAACGTCCAGGCGCTGGATCTTTTTGTGCCGCTTACAATATAGTTAACATCTTTTTTCGGTTCGCCCAGAAAGATAATTACAATCTTTCCTTTTACATCAAGACCGGTATAATCACTGTACTTTTCATCATCAATACCATAGCCGGCAAAAACTATCTTTTTGCCTTTAAAACTGCCGGTTTCGTTGCTGTTCATATTTATTACAAAATCTTTACCGTATTCGGCGGCTTTGCCTTCAAGCGTAAGTTCACCGGTTTTTAAGCTATCCTGGTAAAGCGGGTAAAACTGCTGATATCCCTTTAAAGAAGGAACCGATTGCAAGCCTATCTTTTTAAACTGTGTTTCAATATAGGTGGCTGCTTTACGCTGGCCTACGGTACCGGTTTCACGCCCTTCCATATCGGCGCTGGCAATAATGCTGAGCTGTGTTTTAAGGCTGCTGCCGGTAATGGTTGCAGCGTATTTTGCAGGGTCTGTTTGTGCAAAGGAACTGCCGAAGCCTGCAAGTAAACAGGTAAAAAGAAATATTTTTTTCATTTTTTAAATTTAGTAAAGAACAAAATAAGCAATAAAGGGTAAAGCGGATTTGTATTTTTTATGAGCGGTGAACCTCTGTCCAACCTTCCTTCAGCCAGGCTGAAAAGGGAAACTTAGATTGTTGTTTTATACTTTAATTGTTGGGTTATTACTTTCAGTGATAAGTTAACTGAATAAAGTAAGTAAACTGATTTTGGGCTTCTGATTTACCGGAAATAGCCAGATTATTTTTTTCAGCATTCAATAATTTTTCTCTTGTCATTTCATTTCTTTAATACAAAGAAAAATGAACAAAACGGTTTAAAAGTTAATCTACTTTAATTTACTGTATTTTTTCTTTAAGGTTTTTAAAAACTACGAAGTGATGCATAGGTAAGAAGCAATATTTTTTGGGAGAATCTTTTGGGGCATACGCTGCAGACTGCCCATTGGGGCCTCTATAACTATTGGGGTCAGGTTTTTTTAACAGGCAATCTTATTTACCCTGTTCTGATGTCGGCCTCCCTCAAAAGCGGTGTTCATAAAAATGTCGAGCATTTTTTCGGCATCGCCATCACGTACAAAGCGTGCAGGAATGCAGATGATGTTGGCATCGTTGTGTTTGCGGGCAAGTTCGGCCAGTTCTTCGCCCCAGCAAATAGCTGCCCTGATGCCCTGGTGTTTGTTGGCCGTTATGGCAACACCGTTGGCACTGCCACATAATAAAATGCCAAAAGCCGCTTCGCCTTTTTCAACAGCCAATGCTACGGGGTGTGCAAAATCAGGGTAGTCAACAGAATCTTTATTGTAGGTTCCAAAATCTTTGAATTTAACATTTTCTCCTTCCAGAAAAGAGATCAGGTCTTCTTTGCAATCAAATCCGGCATGGTCGCATCCAATGGCAATGGGGAGTGTCAGGTTGAAGGGTGACATAATTAATGGATAATTGATAATGAAATAATGGATAATTCCTTGGCAAAATTAAACATTATTAAGTTGTAACAGGTTGCTTAATTATCAATTAAAAATTATCCACTAATTTATCAGCTCCATTCTTTTTCTTCTTTCGCTTTTTGCCTGTCAACCCGTGCAACAAGAATTACACTTATTTCATACAATAGAAGTAAGGGAATAGCCACAATGGTCTGGCTTGTCCAATCCGGAGAAGGGGTGATAACCGCAGCCACGATCAATATAACTACAAAGGCATACTTGCGGTATTTTTTTAAAAACTTTGCTGTAATAAAACCGATTTTGGCGAGTACATAAGCCATTACAGGCAATTCAAAAGCAATGCCACAGCCAAGAATGATGTTGTTTAAGGTATCGATATAATCATCGAGGGTAGGCATGTATTTGTAAGCACCTACGGAACCCAGCGTAAAATTAGCAAGGAAATTAAACGTAAAAGGGGCTAACAAAAAATAACCAAAAGCAGCACCAAGAAAAAAACAAAGTGAAACCCAGAGAATACTGCCACGGGCATATTTAACTTCTTTGGGCGATAAGGCGGGCCTTACAAAACGCCATAGTTCCCAAAATAAATAGGGGAAAGCTACAATTATGCCGCCAATCATGGCAATATTTATTGCTGACATAAACGGACCACTTACGGTATTGCCCTGCAAGGGAATTGTTACCGGGGGCATGCATAACGCTTCACCCAAACCTAATTTATGACTCCATTTACACAGGGTTGTGTAAGTAATAAAAGTTGGCCTGGCAGGAGCATAAATAACATTATCAAAAACCCAGTCTATAAAAACAAAAATACCAATTGCCGCGGCCAGCCATACAATTACGCCCCTCACTAAGTGCCAGCGTAGCGCTTCCAGATGCCCGATAAAAGACATTTCTCCTGCTTCCGGTTCAGATTTATCCCTGCTGCGCAGGCGTTTAAAAAAATTCTTTCTGTCTGATGATGCTGTAGCCAAGAGTGAAATTTGATTTGCAAAGGTAAAGTACTATAGCCTGAATAAGGCAGCCGTATTTTTTGCTGTTTTTAAGTTGTGCCCAAATGCGTTGCCATTCTTTAAAAAGTTTGTAAAGCTGGATAGTAATTCAGGATACGTCATAGTTTATGAATCCGTTTCCGCAATTTTAAGACTGTCCTCTTTTTTTACATTACCAGTGCGTTTTAATATTCCCCAGCCCTGCAATTCGCCTTTAAGGGCCTTGTTAAATGATTTGAAAAGAATATAGTACATCAGCTGCCGGTAAATGAGCCGCTGCGGTATCATCCACAATAATTTTTTGTAGTCTTCTTTTTCAAAAGCAAAAGCAAGGGCAGCACCTGCCACATCGACCAGTGTAAATATGAAATAATAAAAAATGATATTGCTGATATCGGATTGAATAATACCAAAACCGGCAGCCAGTAAACTGAATACCAAAATAAAATCGGCCAGTGGTGCCAGAAAGGGAAGTATCATCTGGAAGATGAGAATGTTGGGCAGTGCCACCATACCAAAATTTCTATACTTTGGGTTAAAGACGGCATCGCGGTGTTTCCAGAAACTCTGCATTACGCCAAAGCTCCAGCGGAAACGTTGTTTCATAAACTGGCGCATAGTTTCAGGTGCTTCGGTGTAGGAAATGGCATCGTTGCAATTTTTAACTTTATAGCCATTGCGGTGCAGGCGCATGGTAAGATCGCAGTCTTCGGCAAGGGTATCGGTTGTAAAAGCACCCGATTGTATAACAGCATCTTTTCTAAAAGCGCCAATGGCACCGGGTACCACGGTAATGCAGTTGAGCAACTCAAAAGCCCGGCGGTCGAAGTTTTGAGACGTGATGTATTCAATACTTTGCCAGCGGGTGATGAGATTTACTTCGTTACCTACTTTTACATTACCGGCAACGGCACCCACCGTACCGTCGGTAAATTTTCTCATCAACTGGCTTACAGCATCCGCTTTCAATTGCGTATCGGCATCAATGCAAACCACAAAATCTGTATCGGCAATGTTGATGCCGTAATTTAATGCAGATGCCTTGCCACCGTTGGGTTTGGTAAATACCTGCACATTGGGATTGCCTTTAAATTCTTCGGTTACTTTTTTAAACGTGTTATCCGTACTGCCATCATCTATAAAAACAATGAGCAGATTTGGATAATCCTGCTGCAATAAACTGCTTACCGTTCTGCAGGCATTTATTTCTTCGTTATAAGCCGGCACAATGATGCTTACCATGGGCTGGGTTGTAGTGAAGGCAGCATTTTTTTCATTCTTTTTTTGAATAGATGCTAAAATGCCCATTCCGGCCATTCTGCCTACCGAAAGTACAATACCGATGATGAACAAGGCAAAAACAAAGTGCCCGGTCCAGTAGGAGGTATCTGCAATAAAAAAGTTAAGTGAATTGATCCAGCTTCTTTTAACGGGAGGCATTACATCGTCTCTGGTTTTACCCATCAGGTCGGCCACAGTGGTAAATTTGCAGCCGCGTTTTTTAAAGTAATCAATAATGCGTGGCAGCGCATCAACGGTTGCCTGCCTGCTTTTGCCACCTGCATCGTGCAATAAAATTATGCTGGCATTGGTTTCTTCGGCCAGGCGTATGGTACGGTTTACAATACTGTCGGCATTCATGTTGGGATCCCAGTCGTTAGGGTCAATGCTTTCGCCTACGGTAATGTAATTGTCTTTTTTGCTGCGGGCAATGGGTTCAATCTCCTCAAAAGTCTGTGGTTCACTATCCGCATTAAACGGCGCCCTGAATAATATGGTGGAACGGCCGGTAATACATTCCAGCAAAATACGGGTTGATTTTAATTCCAGGTCGGCCCTTTCGGGACTCATCTTGGCAATATTGTGATGGGTAAATGTGTGATTGCCGATCTCATATCCATCTTTATAAATACGGTTCAATAACGGGATATTGTTCTCTACATTCAAACCTATCACAAAAAAAGTAGCAGGTATTTTTTCCTTTTCAAGTATGTTAAGGATCTTAGGTGTGTATTCTGCACTGGGTCCGTCATCAAAAGTTAAAATCATCTTGTGCCCCGGCCCGATGGGGGTTTTATCTTCTGCAAATTTTTCATAAATATAACCTGAAGGGAGCTGGGTGTATTGCTGCTCGGTAATGAGCATTTCATTGTTATTAGTTTCTAGTTTTATGTTTCCCTGTGCAGGTGTAAAAATAATATCCAGTAATTCACCTTCGCCGTTAGCAGTTGGTTTTTTATCGGGATTAACAGGCATGGAAGCAAGCGTAGTAAAATCGAAAGGGCTTTTATGCAAAGCTTCCGTACTTAAATTTCTGCCATAAAAATTCCAGATGCGGGGGTCTTCACCACCCAGATGCCACAAGGCGGTACCTGCTGTAGCATAGTCATCGCTAAACCGTAAAATATTAAATGTTGTGGCAGCATCAGTAAACCAGACTGAATGTTTTGTTTCGGAAGAAGTATCTGATTCAGATTCCAGATAATTAAAATTAAGGTTGTAGGTATCATTATCGAATGTGATGGGTGCATTTGTAATTTTTGCTTTATCAATTACTTCGGCATACGTAATATCCTGTACATGTTTGCCATCTTCATCAGTATACCAATCACGGCCATAACCTGCCACGCCCAGAATTATTTTAGAAGCATCCATTTTATTATCCAGCCAGTCAAGCTGTTCTTCAATCCATTTTTGCGATGAGATGGGCCCGGCGCCGGTTGCATCACTATACTGATCATAAGCCATCAGTATTACATGGTCGTTATAAAGTGCCAGTTTTTCATAATCATAATCTTCATTTTTTGGTGTTACGTCCATACTTACCAAAAAACCCTTACTGTGTAAAGCCTCGTATAATTCTTTTTGAAACTGAGTGAGCGTTTCATTGCTTTTTTCATTCAGCTCTTCAAAATCAATATTAATTCCCTGCAGTTGGTAATAAGTGAGTGTATCTGCAAGCTGCTGAATAATTGCTTTTCTTTTTTCACCGTCGTTAATAATGGTATGTGCAAGATTGCCATCAAAATCGCCGATGCCACCCCCTTTTTTATTGCTGTAGTAATTGTTGAAAATGGGTTGAATGCTAAGTCCTTTCTGCTTCATTACAGCAAGCCCGGCACTGTCAATACGGGTTTGTAATTTAAAGGTGACCGGGTCGATAAAAAACCATTCAGGGTAAATGGTATTCAGTTTATCGGCATTTTTTTTCAGATCAGGCAAAGAAGCTGTAAGCCAGGGTGTATAAAATGCAGCACGTATCTGCGGGGCATTTAATTTTTTCTGGTCTATTTTTTTTAGCGAATCTTCCCGTTGTTTTTTCTCCAGAAAATCTTTAAAGCCTTTAAATTTTTTATTGAGCGGCGAATTAAAAGTGAGTTTATTGGTGGGGTCTAATTTGCTCTGGTAATATTTTGCTTTTGAATTGATATTGGGCAGACTAGGACTTATTGCGTTTATAACCGTAACTATCAAAACCGTCAGCAAAAATAAAAAAACCAGCAGCATGATGCGGCTCGTCCATTTAATGCTTTTCCAGCGTGTTGGGTTATTAGTCTGAAAAACCTGAGCTGCGTTAGCCATGAAAAATTAATTTGAGGAATATTTTGCAAAGCTGCATCTTGTAAAGCTAATTTAAACATACTTAACAGCAGATTAACCAGATGAGTGTGGAATTAAATACACGCAAACAGACCTTGCCGTAAATGAGAAGCCCCGGTAGAAACCGGGGCCGTTACCAAAACTAACTGCTTATGAGAAATTTTAAATGATCGTTGTTTATCTACCCGCCCTATGTCATTCCTCACTTTTAAATTTAAAAACGCGGTAGTAATATTATAAACGCAAAATAGATGCCAAAGGTTTTATTGCTATTGTTAAGAATTTCTTAATGCTTTTTTATTCATTTTTTAAACCTATTACATCCTAACGAAAAAAAGAACTTATTATTTCAAACCTGCTTAATCTTCTTTAAGTAAAAGCACATAATAGAGACCTCTAATTGTATGTCAGGTTTAATGCAAATAAAAAAGCACGCTGATTTTCAGCGTGCTATAACAATTCTTTAAGAGTTTTACTATTTAATAAAGCCTTTTATCAGATCCATTAAACCACCGCCACCATTTTGCTGCTGCTGGTTTTGGGCACCGCCTGCCAGTTTGGAAACAATATCCATTATACCGCCGCCACCGCCACTTTGTCCGCCACCGCCGGTAAATTGGCCAATCAGGTCCTGGAAATTAAAACCGCTGTTGCCGCTGCTCTGCTGATCCTGCACCACTTCGGCTGTTTTTCCACCAGTAATGGAATTTAAAAGCCCTTCCAGCGAAAAAGTACTGTTATTGGGATCGTTTGTTTTACTCACCAGGTTACTGATAACACTGGGAATTAAATTAGTTGCAACATTATTAGCCTGGTCTCCGCCCAAATTAAACTTGCTCATTAGTTTGCCTGCAAAATGCCCGATCATCATATTTACGATGGGGTTGCTTAACAGACCTTTGCCTGAGCTTTGGTCTCCACCCTTGTTGTTGAATAAAGAAACGATACTTTCCAAACCACCACCTGCAACCATATTGCGCAGTCCCGATGCAACGGTATTGGTTGCTTCGGCAACCACAGCATCATTGTGCTCATTGGGTACATCCGGATTGTTAACTACAGAATCGCCTGCAGCTCCTTTCACCAAGTTGAATAATTCTTCTAACATAAGTTTTAGTTTTTAATGATAAATATTATGAAACAATCTGAGCGTGGGTTAATGATGCAATGAAGGTATAGAAAATATAATTCAATTCTATGTAGTTAATTTTTCGGCATTTTCTGCAAATTGCAGGGCTTCCAGAAATTCATTCAATTCACCATTCAGTACGCTGTCTAAATTATATACCGTTAAACCAATGCGATGATCCGTAACACGGCCCTGCGGATAATTATAGGTACGTATTTTAGCACTGCGGTCGCCGGTGCTTACCAGGCTTTTCCGCATGTGAGCAGTAGCTTCTTCTACTTTTTTAACCTCGTCTTCATACAAACGGGTTCTGAGCATTTCCATGGCTTTCAACCGGTTTCCCAACTGGCTACGGTCTGTTTGGCACATAACCACTATACCCGTTGGTTTATGGGTAAGAAAAACCTTGGTTTCCACTTTGTTTACATTTTGTCCGCCGGCACCACCACTGCGTGCCGTTTCCATTTTTACATCGCTTTCTTTTAATTCCACATCCACTTCTTCGGCTTCGGGCATTACTGCCACCGTAACGGCGCTGGTGTGTACCCGGCCGCTGGCTTCCGTATCAGGCACCCGCTGCACCCGGTGTACGCCACTTTCAAATTTTAAAATGCCGTACACATCATCGCCCGTCACTTCTACCTGAACCTCTTTATAACCCCCCACCGTTCCTTCACTTTCACTTAAAATAGCCGTTTTCCAGCCCTTCTTTTCGCAATATTTTAAATACATGCGCAACAGATCGCCGGAAAAAAGAGAGGCCTCATCACCACCCGTACCAGCTCTTATTTCCAATATGGCATTCTTTTCATCATACGGGTCTTTAGGTATCAGCATATTGCGGAGGCTTTTCTCCATCGCTTCTTTTTGGGCCTCCATTTCCGGTATTTCCAGCTTGGCCAGACTGCGCATTTCTTCATCATCGCCATTAAGTACTTCTTTGTTAAACTCAATATCATCCAGCAGTTTAACGTAGGCGTTGCGGGCGTTAACAATTTTCTCCAGACTGCGGTATTCTTTACTGGTGGCTGTAAATTTCTTGTTGTCGCTCACGATCTCCGGATTGGTGAGGGCAACCCCCAGGTTGTCGAATCGTCCTTTTATAGCGTCTAATTTATCTAACATTGAGTAATTTGTTTTTTAGCAAACTGAGTAACATTCTTCAACATCGTTGTATCACTCACTTGTACTACATACCTTTGCTGAACTTTAATTGTGTTTTGTTTCTGCCAATGGTCAGACGAGGGCGTCAGACCATTGACAGGGCGGCAAATTTACAATATATCAACCAATCATTTTGTACAGAAAATTTTCAGCAGATAAAATCTTTGATGGCTACCGGTTTGTTCAGCAGCAGGTATTAATTACCGATGCTGCAGGCGTAGTTATAGATATTGTTGATGAAAAAGAAGCCGGTGAGGATGTAGAAAAACTAACAGGGATACTCTGCCCCGGCTTTATAAATGCGCATTGCCACCTGGAGCTTAGTCACATGAAAGGCCATATACCTAAAAATACCGGCCTGGTTGATTTTATTTTAAAAGTAGTTACTGAAAGGCATTATGCAGAGCATGATATATTAGGGGCAATAGAAGATGCTGAAGACGAAATGCTGGAAAATGGCATTGTGGCGGTGGGAGATATTTGTAATAATCCACTTACCATTCCGCAAAAAAATAAAGGAAGATTACGGTATCATAATTTTATTGAATCCAGTGGATTTGTACCTGCTTTTGCAAAAGAAAGGTTTGATAAATCTTTGGAAATCCTTGAAGCGTACAAAGGGCAACAGGCAACGAACAACGATCAACGAACAACGATCAACCCTCATGCACCTTACTCCGTTTCACCGGCAATGTTCGGTATGATCAATGAAATCCCTGACAATAATTTACTAACCATTCACAACCAGGAAACCGCCGCTGAGAATGAATTTTTTGAAAAAGGTACCGGAGATTTTTTACGATTGTATCAACAAATGGGTATTGATATTTCTTTTTTTAAACCAACCGGTAAAACCAGCCTGCAAACCTGGTTACGATACTTTACAAAGGACCAATCAATTATTTTAGTTCATAATGTAACTACTTCAGTAGAAGATCTTGAATTTGTAAAACTCAAGACTCAAAACTCAAAACTCAAAACGTTCTTCTGCCTTTGCCCCAATGCCAATCTCTACATCAGCAATATACTGCCTGATATAAATATGCTGATGAAACATACTGATGATATTGTTTTGGGAACCGACAGCCTTGCATCTAATGACCAGTTAAGTATTTTGGCAGAAATTAAAACATTACAGCAAAATATTAATGACCTTGATTTGGAAACATTGCTGAAATGGGCCACCAGCAATGGCGCCAGGGCATTGCAGATAGATGAAACATTGGGCAATTTTGAAAAAGGGAAACAGCCGGGATTGATATTGATTGAGGGAGTAGAAGATCTGAAAACGAACAATAAAACTTCCATAAAACGAATATTATAACACCTCATGCAGCACCATCAGCGTTTTCATCTGCCCAAAATCGTGCATGTGCAGGGCATAATATTCCAGGTATTTTAATAAAAGGGCTCTTCGTATTTCACCATTAAGACGGAACTCTTCCAATTCGTAAGGTTGCATCACTTTTAAAAAACGGGCAGTCAGTTCAGCATTGTTGCCGTCAATAAAATGCGGGTGTGTTGGCTGATGATCAATAAAAATGCCTTCTTGTAAATCCAATACTGGTTCATCACTGCTGTAATTATCCGTCATTCTAAAACCAAAAAAGTGTGCAAGATGCAGGGTAAAAAAAAGCGTAAAATTTGCAGTAACTATGCTGTCTGCCTTGTCCAGCGCTAAAAAAGAGTCTTCACAAAAATAAAAAAGATCGGCATTCGGTTCGGGCTGTTTTAAACATTTCTGTATCAGCTCGGCCATAAAAGAAGCAATGCTGTTTTTTATAACATCACTCAGCAGTTTATCATACAAAACAGCCCAGGAAAATTCTTTGATCCGTTGCATGGATTTGTTTTCGCTGTGGTAAACAACCAGGTCGAGTACAGCCGTTGGCTGAAAATGATTTGCTTTGGAAGCCGACTTTTTTGAAGTCCGTACACCATTTACCAAATAGGTTTGTATGCCGAACATTTCAGTAAATATGGTAACCACCAGGCTGGTTTCGCCATATTTAATGCTGCGTAATACTATGCCTTTGGTTTTGTGTGTCATAATCTGGTTAATCCGTTAATCCGTTAATTTGTTAATCCGTTTCAGAAGATTAGCAAACTATACGACTAACAGCGGTATTTCAAAAATACCAAACATCTCCTACCTTATTCGTTCAATTAACGTCAAATAGATTTTCTTTGCACAATTATTGATTACCTATTATTAAACCATCTATTATATGTGGCAACGCCTGGGAAAATTAGTTCTTAAATTCAGAGGGCCTTTATTAATTCTTTTATTGCTGATAACAGCCGTGATGGGTTTTTATGCCAGCAAGGTTAAAATGAGTTACGAATTTTCGAAAGCCATACCTACCGATAATCCCAAATACCTTGAGTACATCTCGTTTAAACAAAAATTTGGCGATGATGGAAACATGTTGGTAACCGGCATACAAACCGACAGCTTTTTTAATATTAAAAATTTTAATGCCTACCGGGAACTTCAACAGCAATTAAAAAAAATAAAGTATGTAGAAGATATTTTGAGTATCCCCACAGCCATAAAACTGTCTAAAGATTCTGTAACGGATAAACTGTCGGCGCAAAAAATATTTCCCGATACTATTTTAACACAGGAGGCATTGGATTCAGCCTCGGCTATATTTTTTAACCTGCCTTTTTACAAACAAAGGCTCTATAATCCGGAATCGAAAGCCTACCTGATGGGAGTGCGTATTAATAAAGATGTGCTTAACTCCAAAGGCCGCACAGCAATAATAAATGATATTACAAATACCGTAAAAAAGTTTGAAGAAAAAACAGGAACCGAAGTTCACCTGAGTGGCCTGCCACTTATAAGAACTGTTATTGCCGACAGGGTACAGAACGAGATGAAATACTTTTTATTCGGTTCACTTTTGTTAAGTACGCTTATATTGGCATTGTTCTTTCGTTCCTTCAGTACCACGCTGCTTTCTTTGCTGGTAGTGGTTTTGGGTGTTGTGTGGAGTGTGGGTGTATTGTATTTATGCGGATACCAGATCACTTTATTAACTGCATTAATTCCCTGCCTGGTGGTAGTTATTGGCATACCCAACTGCATATATTTTATCAACAAGTACCATACCTCTTACATACAATCGGGCGATAAAGAAAAATCGTTAATTGACATGGTGAGCAAGATGGGAGTGGTTACGCTGTTTTGCAATCTTACCGCTGCCATTGGCTTTGCTGTTTTTGCTTTAACACGCAGTGCTATTTTAAGAGAATTTGGGGTAGTGGCAGGCATCAGTATCATGATCATTTTTGTTATTTCCTTTATTTTGCTGCCGGCGGCATTAAGTTATTTGCCTGCTCCAAAACCATCACAAACAAAATATTTAAATAACCGGTGGATCACAAACTTTTTATTGCAGCTTGAAAAATGGGTCTTCAACCATAAAAAAATAATCTATGCTGTTACTGCTGTGGTCTTAACTTTTGCAGTGGGGGGTATTTTTAAATTAAAGAGTGTTTCTTTTATTGTTGATGACCTCCCTAAAACTGATAAAATATATACCGACATTAAATTTTTTGAGCAGCATTTTGGAGGTGTTATGCCGCTCGAGATAGTGATTGACACAAAAAAGCCAAAAGGTATTATTAGTCCTAAAGTAGATATTCATGCAATTGCAGCTTTCGAAGATTCTTTTCTGGTTAACCAAAAAGATATAGCCAAACCGCTTTCGGTAGTAGATGGTATCAAGTTTTTTTACCAGGCTGCCAGTGAGGGAACCGGCGATTCTACCTTTACATTACCGGCTTTTGGTAATCCTTTGTATGATCTGCATAAGCAATTTGCACAACTGAACGCCCGGCGCAAAAGCAATGAAATGACAGCCTCCGACTCGGCAACCAGTAAATTGATGGGCTCTTTTGTAGATAGCAGTGAGCAATACCTGCGTATCAGCATGAGTATGGCCGATATTGGCACGCAAAAACTGCCGCCATTGCTGGATAGTATTCAGCATAAAGCAAATGAACTTTTTGATACAGCTACCTATAAAGTACAGCTCACCGGCACCAGTATTACCTTTTTAGAAGGCAGCCGTTTTATTGTAAACGGGTTAAAAGACAGTATTTTCTGGGCCTTTATACTCATTGCCTTTTGTATGCTTTACCTGTTTAAATCGCCACGTATTCTTTTGTGCTCCCTCATTCCAAATTTAATACCATTAGTAATTACTGCGGGTATTATGGGTTGGGTTAGCATTCCTTTAAAACCATCTACGGTACTGGTTTTTAGCGTAGCACTGGGTATAGCGGTGGATATTACCATCAGGTTTCTTGTTAATTATAAACAGGAATTGCCGGCATATAATAACAACGTATCGCAAACGGTAAGTGCTACCATTAAAAATACCGGTTTAAGCATCGTATACACTGCATTGGTTTTAATAGCAGGGTTTGTTATTTTCTGCGGCAGCGGTTTTGGAGGTACCAAGGCGCTGGGTTGGTTAACTTCGGCAACCTTGTTAATAGCCACATTAACCAACCTGGTTTTATTGCCGGTTTTATTGCTGCTTTTTGCAGGTAAAAAGCAGAAATGACAGACGGAATAATTTTTCATAATTTATTTATTATCAGGCATTTCGGCAAATACAAGCCTATAAAGCGCTTTTGCAAAAAGAAAAGCAGCAATAAAGCCAATAAAATTGTCAAAGTATTTGACATTTACAGGGAATCTGAATTATATTTGTCGCTATAAACTATTATGCAAATGAGAAAATTGATTTTAATTGTATCAGCTGTATTTGTATTCGTACTAAATGCCGCTGCCCAAAACCGAACAGTAACTGGTAAAGTTACTGATGAAAAAGGAGCTCCTTTGGAAGGGGTTTCTATAACTTCCCCTAACGGAAAACAGGGAACTCAAACCGATAAAGACGGTACGTTCAGTATATCTGTTCCCAACGCCATCAAAAACCTTACTTTCTCAATTGTAAATTTTGAGCCTCAGTCCAAATCAATTGGAGCTAATGCAGTTGTGAATGCCTCTTTAAGAGTGAGGGATTCAAAATTGGATGAAGTAGTGGTGGTAGGTTACGGCACACAAAAGAGAAAAGAAGTTACAGGAACCATGTCTTCGGTCAAAGGAGCGGTAGTTGCAGATAAGCCCGTGCAGAGTTTTGAGCAGGCTTTGGCAGGCCGTGCCGCAGGGGTGCAAATTACTATTCCGAGCGGGGTATTAAATTCACCACCGGTGTTCCGCATAAGGGGTACTAATTCTATTACTGGTGGTTCAAGTCCGCTGATAATTGTTGATGGAGTGCCAAGTCCGCAGGGCGATTTTAGTTCTACCAATGCCGCCGGCAATGCCCTTGCCAGTATTAACCCGGCAGATATTGAATCAATTGATATTGCTAAGGATGCAGCAGCAGCAGCCATTTATGGTAGCCGTGCCGCTAATGGCGTGGTTTTTATTACCACAAAAAAAGGAAGACCAGGTAAAACAAAAATCAACTATAATGTGTCTTTGGGCTTTACAAGCGTTTATGGTGTACCTAAAGTTTTAAATGCACAGCAATATGTTAATTACAAAAACCTGGCAGCGGCAAATAATCAGAATGTAAATTCAACTAACCCGGGTATTCCATCTACCTATACAAAATTTGCGTTAACTCCTGGTCCCGATGGAAATCCGATCGATACCAAATGGGCAGACTATATTTACCGCCAGGGTTTTAACCAGGATCATAACCTGAATATTTCAGGTGCCAATGAAACCACCTCCTACTATTTTTCGGCAGGATATACCAAACAGGAAGGAATAGTAAAGAGTAATGATTTTGTACGTAAAAATATTTTAATGAATGTTGACAGCAGGATTAGTAAAATGTTTACCGTGGGCGGCAAAATATCTTATTCCAATGAGTTGAACAGGGCATCTATAGCTTCAGGGTCTTTACCCGGGGAGGCATTTGGTACTGCAGGTGCAGGCCGAACAGTAATGGCTACAGCCCCCAATGTTTCGCCCTATAAAAATGATGGTTCTTATAATATAGATAACAATACAGCAGGACTGCTGCTTAATGTAGTTGGTAGAATGAATAATTCTGTTACAGTTGGGTTTTATAACCCGGTAGTTGCAATAGATTTAAACCGTTCAAACAGCGAGACCAACCATATACAGTCAAACGTGTATGGCCAGTTTAAACCATTTAAATGGCTTACCTTAAAATCTGTGTATGGTATTGATTATCTTTTTGTTGATAATGAAATTTTTCAAACTCCCGTACATGGCGATGGTTTTGCAGCTAATGGTTCCGCAACAAGTACTTTAGGCAAATATAAAAGATGGACATGGAGCAATACGGCACAAATTGATTATGTTTTCAGACAAAAGCATACTATTAGTGCATTAGGCGGAGTAGAGCAGGATCGCAGAACATCAACCGGTTTTGGATTGAACCGTACCGGCATATCAGACCCTGTTTATACAACTATTCAGGCAGGGTGGGGTATCAATAATTCGTCTGGATCTGTTCTGGGAGAAAATTATCTTAGTTCAGCTTTTGGACGTTTTAGTTATGATTTTAATAAAAAATATTTTTTACAGGGAACCTTACGCCAGGATAAATACTCTGCCTTGCCTTTTCAGCAGGAAACTTTTTGGGGTGTATCAGGTGCATGGGATGTGCAAAAAGAAAAAATATTTAACAGTATTGTTCGTCATTTTAGCAGTTTTAAACTGCATAGCAGTTACGGAAAGGTTGGTAATACTGCAGGAATAGGTGATTTTGCTTCTTATTCTACCTACGGATCAGGTTTATATGGCGGTAATCCTACCCTTATATTTAATCAGGCAGGAAACCCCCTGTTAAGATGGGAAACCAGTAAGAAGTTTGATGTCGGAGCTAATATAGGGATACTTAAAGACCGGATAAACCTTGATCTTGTTTATTACAAAAACAATGTTAGTAATTTAATTTTAAATGTGCCACAGGCTCCTTCTGCAGGGTTGCCTACAACCGTGCCGGCCAATACAGGTAAAATGTATAATAAAGGCCTTGAGCTTACCTTAAACCTGGTTCCGGTAACTAACAAAAATTTTACCTGGACAACCAGTTTTAATTATACAACCAATGAAAATAATGTAACCGAATTAGCTCCGGGTTTAACAGAGGTTTTGGCAGCCACTTCCGGTTTAGAATCTGTTAGCCGCACAGCAGTTGGTTATTCTCTTGGCAGCATCTATGTGGTTCGTAATGCCGGGGTAGATCCTGCTACGGGCAGCCGGGTTTTCCTGAACCAGATTGGTAACAAGGTTTTATATCGCTTTGCTCCTAATACTGCACAAGGCCAGTTTCAGTGGAGTAACACAGATGGAACCAGGTATAACAAGGCTGACGGATCTGCCAATACAATTAACCAGGCAGCCGATGCGGTAATGTACAATGCCCTTCCCAAAGAATATGGTGGATTGTCTAATAATTTCAGGTATAAAAACTTCGACCTGGATGTATTGCTGACTTATGCGGCTGGTTATTATGTTTACTATGGATCAAATGCAGGTCTGCATGACCAGCGTTTCTGGAATAATGATGTTGATGTGTTAACAGCCTGGAAGCAATATGGAGATATAACTAATATTCCAAGGCCGGTTTATGGGGATAATGTTTCTAATGGATCAGGCTTACCATCAGACTTCAATGTTTTTAAAGGCGATTTTCTTAAGGTTAAAAACGTAACTTTTGGATTTAACGTGCCTGCAGAATCACTTAAAAAATTAAAAATAAGTAGTGCCCGTTTTTATGTTAGCGGACAAAATCTTTACATCTTTACAAAATACCCCGGACCAGATCCTGAAGTATCAAACAATTCGGGTATAAATACATCCAATGCACCAAGTGTTGACAGGAATACAGTTGCTAACGGGCGTACCTTTCTGATGGGATTAAATATCGGATTCTAATTAAATTGATTATTATTTTAAAAATTATGATAAGCATGAAAAATAAAATTAAATACGTTATCGGCCTTTGTTTGTGTAGCCTGTTGACTGTTTCCTGTAACAAGGATTTATTAACGCCCATACCGCAAACATCAATAACCGATGCTACTGCTTTTGACACGCCTGACCGTGTTTTAAACCAGGATCGTTCTATGTACCAGGCGTTAAAAAACGGTAATTTTTATGGAGGCAGATACCAGGTATATGGCGATATACGTGGAGAGGACTTTCTTAATGAAACAGGTAATCTTGTTACCGGTGCCGATGTGTGGAGTTTAAACCCTGCCGGGACATCTCAGAATTCCGTGAAAAACCTCTGGTCTCAGGCATATTACACCATTAACATTTGTAACCTTTTTATTGATGGAATGGCAGCAAAAGGTACTTCAGTAGTAGGCGCAGCTTTATCAAATAATTATCTGGGCGAAGCAAAATTGATACGTGCGTTAAGCTATTATAGCCTGCTGCAGTTGTATGCAAGACCATTTGCTGACGGAGCCGGAAGCAAACCCGGTTTACCACTTCGTTTAACCGGTATTAAAGGTTCCGGCGCTTCTGACTTAGCCAGAAGCTCTGTTGCTGCGGTTTATGCTCAAATAATAATTGACTTGAATTTTGCAGAAGCCAATCTGCCATTAACGAATTCCGTTGCTGGAGAAAATACCACCCGTGCACATCGCAATACTGCTATTGCCCTTAAAACAAGAGTTTATTTAAGCATGCAGGATTATCTAAACGTGATAAATGAAGGAGTTAAACTTGCTTCACAGGCTGTGGCTCCTTTTAAAGCACTTACAGGTGTTGCTGATTCTTTGCAGCCCAATATTGCAACGGTATTTACTAATTACATTACAACCGAATCTATTTTTTCTTTGCCCATGACCACAACCGCAGGCGATAACCCCGGTACGCAGAATCAACTGGGCTTTTATTTTATTAGAAACGGAGCTGCACTTGGCAGTGCAGAGTTTTCTTTAAATCCGGCAGGTATAGTGGCCAATGCAGGATGGGGCACTAATGATGTAAGAAAAATAACTTTAGTTTATCCATTTAATAATGCTCCCGGAAAGCAATTTTTGGCAAAATATCAGGTAGCATCTCCTTATACAGATTATGCGCCGGTTATCCGTTATTCGGAAGTATTGTTGAATTATGCAGAAGCTTTAGCACGTACTAATGCAGGTGTTAATGCAAAAGCACTGGCTTTGCTGTCTGCAGTACGTCTGCGTTCTGATCCTTCTGCAACTTTTACGGCTATTACCACTCAACAACAACTGATAGATGCCATTTTGCTCGAAAGAAGAATTGAATTCCTGGGCGAAGGTCTTCGTAATAATGACCTGATGCGTTTATTGCAAACCATCCCCGCCAAAGGTTCTGCACCTGCAAAATCGCCAAGCGAATCAGGCTATATCTGGCCTATTTCATCCGATGAAATGGCGCTTAATAAATTGATGACAGACAACTAAAATAGTTCTTAAGTAAATAAAAAACTCCAGTCATTTGTTTGATTGGAGTTTTTTATTTGAAGAGGTATGATTTTTTATTTTAAAACTTCTGCCAGTTTATTTTGCAATGCACTTTCTCTTAAACTGGTAGCAATAATTTTTCCTTGCGGGTCTATCAAAACATTATAAGGAATTCCATCGAAGCCATAGAGGGGAGCGGCTGCGCTGCTCCAGTATTTTAGATCGCTTATCTGCTGCCAGTTTAATTTATCTTCTTTTATGGCATCAATCCAGGCCTGCTTATTGTTATCAAGTGATACACCCAGCACGGTAAAATTCTTATCTTTAAATTGATTAAAAGCTGCCACTACGTTTGGATTTTCTTCCCGGCAGGGTGCACACCAGCTTGCCCAAAAATCTATCAACACATATTTGCCACGCAACTGGCTTAAAGAAAAAGGCTTGCCATCAACATCATTCATGGTAAGCTCAGGAGCTATATCGCCAACTGCGGGTATTGAACCAGGTTTGGTTTCTGTTGGGGGTTG
>JBBQLS010000056.1:0-19670 GCA_038328115.1 Chitinophagales bacterium | reverse complement strand
CGGGCTGCCAGACTTGCTTTTTTGTTGCTCAACATCACCGATATGCTTTATCAGTTTTTCTTCTTTAGAATCAAAAAAACCTGTAAGTATTAAATCGTTACCGCTTATCTTAAACGACTTTACATCAAAAAGTTTGCCGTCAACCAGTATTTCATTCCCGGTCTCAATCCAGTCTGTCTTTTCGGTCTTAACAGTTACAGTTTCCAGTAATTCTGTTTTAAGTCTTTGCTCCCGCTGATGATGAACCAATTGTTGTTTTATGTAGATATCAACCGATAAAAACAACGGCAATGCCAATAAAAGCAGCAGTGCAAACGCAATGGGTTGTTTTTTTACAGTTAGCATATTAAATAAAAGAAGGCGAAGTTAACTAATTATTTTTTCTAACTAAACTGTCTGCCGGATAATTTGCCTTAATAGTATCCCTTACTGATGTAACCCAATTTGCAAGTGCTAACTTTTGCTGATCATCAAGTTTTGCATACTTGTGTATCCACAAATAAGAATCAAGTGGCATTCCATCATCTTTAACCTCTTTATTTACTTCATCTAATTTTTTATATTGCTTTCCAATACGATAGCTTGCAAATTCAGAAAAATTTAATTGCCTTTTTCCATCCTGAATATGACTATTTAACCACCACGCAACAGGTTGAATATTGGCATACCAGGGGTAAACGGTGTTGTTGCTGTGGCAATCGTAGCAACTACTTTTAAGTATTGCCTGCACATTTTCGGGCACTGGATAAATTTTACTGATATCATTGCTGCCGATTCCGTCTGACTTATTTTTTGCAGGCCGGACGAATTGTATAACAATAAATACCAGCAATAAAATCTGGAAGGTTCTTTTTAAAATTTTCTTAAACATAAAATATTGTTTGGTTTAATTAATTAAAATATTACCGGTCATTTCTTTGGGTATCGGCAAAGCCATCAGGGTTAAAATTGTAGGCGCAACATCACCCAGTTTACCGGGTTTGATATTGCCTTTCCAATCGTTATCAATTAAAAAAAGCGGAACCAGGTTTAAGGTATGTGCCGTGTTGGGTGTTCCATCCTGGTTAATGGCATAATCAGCATTGCCGTGATCAGCGGTTAAGAGTACCGCATAATCATTTTGAAGCGCAGCGGTAACTACTTTTTCAACACACTTGTCAACGGTTTCAACTGCTTTAATAATAGCTTGCCAAACGCCTGTATGGCCCACCATGTCTGCATTTGCAAAGTTCAGGCAAATAAAATCAGCCGATTTATTATTTATCTCATGCACAATCTTATCTGTTACTTCTATTGCACTCATCTCCGGTTGCAAATCGTATGTAGCAACTTTAGGCGATGGCACCATAATTCTTTTTTCTCCTTCAAAAGGCACTTCTCTGCCGCCGCTAAAAAAGAAACTTACATGGGGATATTTTTCTGTTTCGGCAATGCGAATCTGTGTTTTATTATTTTGCTGCAGAATTTCTCCCAGGGTGTTTTTCAAATCATCATTTTCAAAAACCACCTGCACATTTTTAAATTTATGATCGTACTGGGTCATGGTGGTATAATGCAGGTCCAGCTTTTTCATATCAAACTCAGGCATATCAATCTGGGTAAGCACTTCTGTTATTTCCCTGCAACGGTCTGTTCTAAAATTAAAACAAATCACTGCATCGCCGTTTTGTATGTTAGGGGTGGGTAAGTTTTGGTTGATGATTGGTTTAATAAATTCATCAGTAACTCCATCATCGTACGATTTTTTTACTGCAGCCAGCATATCATCAGCTTTGCTGCCAACGCTATTAACCAACGCATCATAAGCCAGTTTTACCCGTTCCCAGCGCTTATCACGATCCATGGCATAGTAACGACCCGTAATGCTGGCAATTTTACCTACTGTTGTATCCAGATGATTTTGAAGGTCGGTTAAAAAGCCCAGTCCGCTTTTAGGATCAGTATCCCTGCCATCTGTAAAAGCATGAATGAGTACATTGCTTAAGCCTTCAGCTTTACAAAGAGTGGTTATTGCCTTTACATGGTTTATATGCGAATGCACACCACCATTGCTAATTAAGCCAATCAGGTGCAGCGGCTTATTATTATCCCTGGCGTACCTTATCGAATTAAGCAACACTTCATTTTTTGCAAATTCGCCGCTTTTAATGGCAACATTTATACGTTGTAATTCCTGATAAACAATGCGCCCTGCGCCCAGGTTCAAATGCCCGACTTCACTGTTTCCCATCTGTCCTTCCGGTAAGCCTACATCTTCGCCGCAGGTAACAAGGGTTGTATTTGGGTATTTTGAGTATAATGAGCTTACAAATGGCGTTTTGGCATGTTGAATTGCATCGCTTTTTTCAACCTTGCCCAAACCCCAGCCATCCATGATAATTAGTATAACTTTTTTTGATTCCATTTTATAAAACTAAAATATTTGCAGCTAATAGGAGCTGTTTATTGTCTTTAAGGTAGAAATACAGCTAAATTCTTCTAATTTCATGGGGTCTTGGCACGTTTTTAGTGAATTTATCGTTGTAAAATATAGAATATCATGAAACAGATCTTTACCTTATTAACCATAGGAATAATTGCAAGTTCTTTCAGCTTTTTTTCGAGTATTGATGAAGTTATTACAGCCATGAAAGCCGGAAATGCAACAGAAATTGCCCACTTTTTTGACAATACCGTTGAGATAAACACGCCGGATAAATCAAGCAGTTACAGCAAAAGTCAGGCAGAACTGGTGTTAAAGGATTTCTTCAGTTCGCATGCTGTAAAAAGTTTTGAAGTACTTCATAAAGGCGAAAATGCAGGATCGCAATTTTGCATTGGTACTTTAGTAACAAAGGGCGGCACCTACCGAACAACTATCTTTATGAAACAAAAAGGAGATAAGCAGTTGCTGCAGGGAATAACATTTGAATAAACGGTATCTCCCCAAAAAATAAAAATTTGCAAACCCCGGATTTTCCGGGGTTTTGTTTTTAAGTCTTTCTTAGCTTTGTTGCTATGGATTATAACGAACAACTGGAACTGCTTATTAAGAACGCACTCGCCGAAGATATTGGTGACGGAGATCATTCCACCATTTCCTCTATTGATGCAGGCGCACAAGGGAGGGCTATTTTAAAAATAAAGGAAGATGGTGTGCTGGCTGGTATGGAAGTTGCTGAAAAAATTTTTCGCCACATGCAGACTGATATTGTTTTCACTGCTTTTAAAAAAGATGGCGATGATATGAAGTACGGCGAAACTGCCTTTGAAGTAAAAGCCCTGGTGCATACAATTCTTCAATGCGAAAGACTGGTTTTAAATTGTATGCAGCGCATGTGTGGCATTGCTACGTTAACTAAGCAATACACCGAAAAACTACTGCCTTATAAAACAAAATTGCTGGATACCAGGAAGACCACGCCTAACTTTCGCCTGCTTGAAAAAGAAGCGGTGAAGATTGGTGGTGGCGTTAATCACCGTTTTGGTTTGTACGATATGATTATGCTGAAAGACAACCATATTGACTATTGTGGCGGCATTGAAAAGGCGATTGAAAAAGCATATAATTATGTACAGACAAAAAAGTCCGGTTTAAAAATAGAGGTAGAGACCAGAAATATTGATGATGTAAAAAAAGTAATGGCAACCGGAAAAGTAAATCGCATTATGCTGGATAATTTTACACCCGAACAAATTGCCGAAGCGTTAAAAATTATTGATGGTAAATACGAAACCGAAGCCAGTGGTGGCATTAATTTAACCAATATTGAAGCCTATGCAGCAACCGGTGTTGATTATATCAGCAGTGGTGCTGTTATACACCAGGCCCGAAGCCTGGACCTTAGTTTGAAAGCGGTTGTCATCTGAAAATAGAAAACATGTCGAAGAAAAAAATACAATCATTGGGTGGATTGGTTTACTCAACCGATCCAGGTTTTAAACTGCTCGATGAAAATACAGAAAAGGAGAAAACCATTGATCCATCTCAACAAAAATTAAAAATAAGGTTGGATACCAAACACCGTGCAGGCAAAGCTGTTACGCTGGTTGAAGGTTTTATTGGCATTACAACCGATATGGAAGAACTGGGCAAAAAATTAAAATCTTTTTGCGGTACAGGAGGCTCGGTTAAAGATGGCGAAATAATTGTGCAGGGCGACAACCGGGATAAGGTTTTACAATGGTTGCAAAAGAATGGTTATAAATCTGCCAAAAGAATCTAAGTTTATTTACCAGCATTTTCTTCAATACTCAACGCCCCGCTCGGGCATTTTTTAACATGGTCAATAATATGTTCTGTTTCTGCCTGGCTAAGGTCAACCTAGGGTTTGCGGCGGGGGTTAAAAACATCTGCTAGGCCCCGGGCGCAGATTCCTGAGTGAATACATAGCGCTGGTTTCCATACAACTGTTATTTCTTCGTTGCGGTAGTGATGTGTTGTTATTGGCATTTTGTGCAATTTAACTGTAAAACTTGCTGTAATTTACAGTAAAAGGCGTTTTTTATGCATACTTTTACATCAAACCAAAGGCATGATCTCAAAAATATCGGAAGGTATTACCATAAGTGTGGAAACATACTATCAGCCTGAATACAGTAACCCTGTAAACAGCGAGTTTATGTTTGCTTACCGCATTACAGTTGAAAACAATAACCAGTTTCCGGTTAAACTACTGAGCAGGCATTGGTACATATACGATAGCAATGGCAGTTTGCGTGAGGTTGAGGGAGAAGGCGTTGTAGGTGTGCAGCCACAAATTAATCCCGGCAAATCTTACCAATATATCAGCGGCTGCAACCTGCGGTCAGAGATTGGGAAAATGCACGGAACTTATCAGATGGAAAATGTGAACAACAAAAAGGGCTTTAATGTTATTATCCCATCATTTGATATGTGTGCACCCTTTAAACTGAACTGATTTTAACCTTTTTGAACGGCATTTTGTTTACCTTTATGTAGCTTAAAACGGGAGATAAGTTCCGTTTTCAGCTTTAATAAAATCAACATCTCTTCATTAGATGCTTTTTTTAATGAACTAATGTTCTAATAAAACCGTTAATATCAGTTATGGCAAAAATTACTTTTTCAAACAGCAACAACGATTTTTATCAGAGCCTAAAAGCTTCGGTAGAGGAATACTTTTCTAAAAACAAGATTAAAAAAACCGGTGACTGGCGTTTGTTTTCAAAAACCATCATCTTGGTAACTGCTGCAGTTGCCATGTACAGCTTATTGATGTTTGCTCCAGTAACAAACTGGCAGGCAATATTATGCTGCGTTATTTTGGGCATTGCCCTGGCTTCAATTGGCTTTAGTGTAATGCACGATGCCAATCATGGCAGTTATTCTACCAGGCCAAAACTCAATGATTTTTTAGGCCTGAGTTTAAACGCTATGGGTGCCAGTTCTTATTTCTGGAAACAAAAGCACAACATCATTCATCATACTTATACCAATGTTGATGGTATTGATGATGATATTGCAAAAAGTCCCATCATCCGCCATTGTGAATCGCAAAAATGGGTACCGGCGCACAAGGTTCAGTATTTATATCTTTTGCCGGTTTATTCTTTGTCAACTATCTTCTGGATATTTATTATGGATTTTACAAAATATTTTTCACGTAAAATTTTTACTACCGATGCGTGGAAGATGTCAACCAAAAATCACATTATTTTTTGGGCAACAAAAGTATCATACCTTACTTTTTATATAGTATTACCAATTATGGTTTGGGGCTTTGTTCCCTGGCTGGTTGGATTTTTTGTTTTAAATGCTGTAATGGGATTGATATTGTCACTGGTTTTTCAACTGGCGCATGTAGTTGAAAATACTGAGTTTGAACACGTTGGTTTAGATGAAACTAAACAGGTTGAAAGCGCCTGGGCGGAGTGCCAGATGCGGACTACAGCAAATTTTGCCATGGGTAATAAAGTAATTTCCTGGATTGTGGGCGGGTTGAATTACCAGATAGAGCATCATCTTTTTCCACGTATAAGCCATGTGCATTATCCCGAAATCAGCAAAATTGTGATGGAGAAAGCAAAAGAGTTTAACCTGCCTTATAATAAATACGATACCATGAGCGGAGCTGTTGCCTCACATTTTAGGGTAATGAAACAACTGGGTAAAAAACCTGTGCAGGAAACACAACACGTTCAGGCTGCTTAAGGCACCCGCAACTTAATTACTCTTTCTAAGGTTTGTATTTTGCCTGTTGAAAAATTGTTTCAGCATCAGTTGTCATCAATTCAGTCAAACTCATTTTGGAATTTTTATCCATGAATTTTTTTACAATCTGCCAGCCGGCAAAGCTGCCAATATTGCCCGGCGATGCTTCGCCTAGCTCCTGTGTTTTTGGCCCTTCGCCAATGTAGTTTTTGATGATATTATTATCAATTGTCTGTAAAAAATTATTCTGCACAAATAGGTCCCAAACAGCCGCTTCATGCTCATATACTGCTTTCAATTGTTCTTTGGTGTAACCAATCAATTTATACTCTTCTGTTTTTGGCAATAGTTTGCTGAGGATGTATAATCGTTTTCCTTTCTCCACCATTTGCTGTACAAGCGGCCTGTCATCCATCTTTTCAGGGTAAAGATCATTTACAATATTCTTCATACAGTTTATAGCAATATAGCCGGGCTCAAACCGGTTGCTTATATATTCAGGATAGGTTTCCTGCACAAATGCTGATTGATATAAAGAGAAGTTCTTGCCCAGGTGATGTTGCAAGCCAACCAGAATTGCATCATCAGTAAGTATGTCGCCGTAACCATCAAGCGGGCCTATATAAGTAATAAGTCTTTTCCTGTCTTTGTAAGCAGGGAAATAATATTTCACGAACTGCAGCCCTTGTTTTATTTCTTTTTCGTACGGCGTAAAATCTTTAAAAACAATTTCTGCACTATCGTAAACATGCCTGTATGCTGTAGTGAAACCGTGAACATAATCAGCGGCACTATCGGCACTCCATTTAGGATCAGTATTTAAAATAGTTGCTAAAAAATTCTCTCCAAACCCGGGGTATTTAGCTATAACAATATCGAGGTTTGTTGTATAGTTTGAAGAGTCAATCGTAAACAGATCTTTTTCAAAACGGCTGCTGCTCAATTCAACTTTTACGTTTGAAACATTCGGTGTTTTATCTGCATTATTGCAGGAGAATAAAACGACTAATGAGAGAATGGAAGAAAAATATTTCATAATTTTTATTTTAGCCACGTTTGAAATAGTTTGCAAATATCTGTTTTTAAGCTCTTTTTTTGTATTTATTAGTGTTAATTCGTGCCATTAGTGGCTTATTTTTGGGGTATGAAAATATTCCTGGCTCAGCAGAATTATCACATTGGTAACTTCGAAAGCAATACGCAAAAGATCATCAGTGCAATTGAAACCGCAAAAGAACAAGGCGGAGACCTGATAGTTTTCAGCGAGCTGAGTGTTTGTGGTTACGCTCCTCGTGATTTTCTGGAGTTTGAAGATTTTATCAATAAAAGCTATGCTGCCATTGATGTAATAAAGCAACACGCCGATACCATTGGCGTATTGGTTGGCGCACCCGACCGCAATCCTGTTAGCGAAGGAAAAGATTTGTTTAACGCAGCATTTTTATTATACGAAAAAGAAATAAAAGCGATAGCGCATAAAACCTGCTTGCCCAACTATGATGTGTTTGATGAATACCGGTATTTTGAGCCGGCGTACAATTGGAACATTATGGAGTTTAAAGGGAAACGGCTTGCTGTAACCATTTGTGAGGATATCTGGAACCTGGGCGATAATCCGCTGTACCGCAATTGCCCGATGGATGAATTGATGAAGCAACAACCCGATGTTATGCTTAACTTATCTGCATCGCCATTTGATTACACGCATGATGAGGATAGAAAAGCAACCATAAAATCGAACGTAACAAAATATAAACTGCCGATGTTTTATTGTAATGCAATTGGCAGCCAGACTGAAATTGTTTTTGATGGTGCTTCACTGATTTTTGATGCATCGGCAAATCTTTGCGGAGAGCTGCCGCGTTTTGAAGAAGCCATTCAATCTTTTATTTTAAATGATGATGGAACCATTGATACGCCGGTTATTGAACCTGCCAGCCGCATGCCCAATAAAGAACTTAACCCGGTTGCTTTAGAAGAAAACCTCAACATTGAAATGGTTTACAACGCCATTGTACTTGGCATAAAAGATTATTTTACCAAGATGGGTTTTACCAAAGCGATACTCGGAAGCAGTGGCGGTATTGATAGTGCTGTTACACTTGCACTTGCCTGCAAAGCTTTGGGCAAAGATAATATGAGAGCAGTTTTAATGCCTTCGCAATATTCAACAACGCATTCTGTAAGCGATGCAGAGCAACTGAGTTTGAACCTGGGAAATCCTTACGACATCATCCCCGTTGAAAATATTTATAATAGCTTTTTAAATGAATTAAGACCCATTTTTAAAGACCTGCCTTTTAGCATTGCCGAAGAAAACATACAAAGCCGCACCAGAGGAAATTTGTTGATGGCTATCGCCAACAAGTTTGGTTATATCCTGTTAAACACATCCAACAAGAGTGAGCTTGCAACTGGCTATGGCACACTCTATGGTGATATGGCCGGTGGCATTGGCGTTTTGGGCGATTGCTATAAATTGCAGGTTTATGAATTGGCAAAGTTTATCAACAGAAATAAAGAAATTATCCCAGCCAATATTATTAACAAACCACCTAGTGCTGAATTGAGACCTGGGCAAAAGGATTCTGATAGCTTGCCTGAATATGAAGTACTGGATAAAATTTTATACCAATACATAGAAAGAAGACAGGGCCCCAAAGAAATAAAAGCCCAGGGATATGATGCGGCCCTGGTTGATAGAATTTTAAAGATGGTAAATGTTAATGAGTACAAACGCAATCAGTTTTGTCCCATCATTCGTATTTCACCAAAAGCATTTGGTGTGGGAAGAAGAATGCCGATTGTAGGGAAATACCTGAGCTAAAAAAATCAGCGCAAACAAAACAATTGTATAATTCAGCGGCTATATTTTTTCAACCACCACCGCCGTTCCATAAGACAATACTTCGGTAACACCGTTCATCACTTCATTAGCATCGTAACGCATATTTACAATGGCATTGGCTCCGCGTTCATTGGCATGCTGTATCATTAGCTGATAAGCCTCTTCCCGTGTTTTTTCGCAGAGATCTACATAAATGCTCAATTTGCCGCCAGCCAGCATTTGGAACCCGCCCGCAATATTGCCAAAAATGCTTCTGCTGCGTACGGTTATGCCGCGTATAATGCCTAATTGTTTTGTAATACGATAACCTTCCAATGTATTGGAAGTTGTTATTAACGATAAGTCTACCATAACTGTAAATATTTTCACTAAAGTTAGAATGATTTTAACAAAGTTTTGCCCCTCTCATAAAAACGGCTAAATTTTTGTTCTGCATAGTTCGTATTTTGCAAGCCCTGCCGAAACCCGGCCCCACTATCTCCCCCAAGGGGGAGGAAATTTGGGAGAGGAAAGCGAAAATTGAAAAGAAAAATAAAACATAAACAAAGCTAAATAAAGAAATATTGTACAAGAGTGCGACGCCAATGAACCTGATTAAAAGTTCTACGGCCAGGCTCAAAAAAATAAAAACATAATCTATCCCATAATCTTCTCCTTTTCCTCCCCCTTGGGGGAGATAGAGGGGGCTGGGGGGTGGGCTAAAACTAAACTTATGGTTCAAACATCTGAAGACATCCGTTTACTGAACGAAAAAATTACCAGCGCATCCGGCTTTGTTACCCGTATTAATGATGAATTAAGTAAAGTTATTGTTGGCCAGCAAACAATGATTGAAAGGCTGCTGATTGGCCTGTTAAGCAATGGCCATGTGTTGCTGGAAGGTGTACCGGGCTTGGCAAAAACGCTTGCCATAAAATCGCTGGCACAGGCGGTGCATGCCGACTTTAGCCGTATTCAATTTACGCCAGATTTGTTACCTGCCGACGTGGTTGGTACGATGATATACAACCAGTCGAAAAATGAATTTATGGTTCGTAAAGGTCCCATTTTTTCTAATTTTATTTTGGCAGATGAAATAAACAGGGCTCCGGCAAAAGTGCAGAGTGCCTTGCTGGAAGCCATGCAGGAAAGACAGGTAACAATTGGTGATACAACCTATAAACTGCCTGAACCTTTTTTGGTGCTGGCTACACAAAACCCGATTGAACAGGAGGGAACTTATCCTTTGCCTGAAGCTCAGGTAGATCGGTTTATGATGAAGGTTGTTGTTGATTATCCGAGTAAATCGGAAGAGCAATTGATCATTCGGCAAAATACGTTAGGATTAAGTTTTCCGCCAATAAACCCAGTTGCATCAACCAGCGAAATTTTAACCGCTAAAGAATTGGTGCGACAGGTTTATCTGGATGAAAAAGTTGAGAATTATATTTTAGATATTGTTTTTGCAACGCGTTATCCTGATAAATATAATCTGCCGAAATTGAAGCCATTGATTGGTTTTGGAGGATCGCCAAGAGCAAGTATAAATTTAGCACTGGCTGCAAAGGCTTACGCGTTTTTAAATAACAGGGCTTTTGTAATTCCGGAAGATGTACGGAGTATAAGCAAAGATGTTTTGCGACACAGGATTGGATTGACTTATGAAGCAGAAGCAGAAAGTGTGAATGTGGAGCAAATCATAAATGAAATACTGAGAAGCGTTAATGTACCATGATCTTAACTACCGAAGAAATATTACGCAAAGTTCGTGAGCTTGAAATTAAGAGCAAGAAGATCACCACGCATTTATTTACGGGTGAGTATCATTCTGCTTTTAAAGGAAAGGGTATGAGCTTTAGAGAAGTACGGGAATATTATGCAGGGGATGATGTGCGTTTTATTGACTGGAATGTGAGCGCCAGGTTCAGTCACCCGTTTACAAAGGTTTTTGAAGAAGAACGCGAACTTACGGTGATGTTGCTAATTGATACCAGTGCCAGTAATGTATTTGGTACAGTTGCCAAACAGAAAAAAGATTTAATCGTGGAGATGGCTGCTGTACTTGCTTTCAGCGCCATCAATAATAATGATAAAGTAGGCGTTATTTTCTTTAGTGATAAGATAGAAAAATATATTGCTCCCAAAAAAGGAAGGCAACATGCTTTGTACATTGTACGTGAACTATTGACTGTGGAAGCAAAAAAGCAAGGAACCAATCTGGATGATGCGATTAAATTTTTCAGCCGCTCGGTAAAGCAAAGAAGCATTGCTTTTGTGCTGAGCGATTTTTTGGCAACCGGTTATGATGACGACCTTAAGGTTATCGGCAATAAGCATGATGTGATTGGCATACGTGTATATGATAAGATGGATATGCAATTGCCAGATGCAGGTTTATTGCAGGTACAGGATGCTGAGACAAACAAAAATTTATGGATTGACAGCAGTGATGAAATGGTACGGTATAATTATCAGCAGCATTTTATGGAGCAGAGTGAGCTGAGTAAAAGCTATTTCAGAAAAGCAGGAGCAGAGTTATTGCATGTACGTACGGATGATGATTATGTAAAAATACTGCAGCAATTTTTTATTAAAAGAATGTAAAGGAAGGTTGACCGTTGGGCGTTGTTCGTTGACCGTGTGCGAAAATGAGAGAATAATTTTACTGAAAGACTAACAACGAACAACCAGCAACTTAATTAAAAGAGTGGATGAGGATTAAAAAGAACTATCGAAATGTTATGTATGCCGGATTAACAATCTGTTTTACTTTTTGTATGCAGTTTGTTTTTTGCCAAACCTTGCAAACTAATACTGATAAAACAAATATTTTAATTGGCGAACAGATAAAACTTACCATTAAAACCCATACTGAGCCTGCCGAAGTACCGCTCAATTCAAAAGGCTTAACCAAATGGCTTGTCATTCCTGATTCAATTCCTCATTTTGAAATTGTAGAAACAGGTAAACCTGATACCACCAATTTTAAAGACGGTTCAAAAGCCATTGAGCAAACTATCACCTTCACCAGTTTTGATTCGGGCCGGTGGACTTTTCCGGCATTGCCCGTTGAGTTTGCCGGAGCCGGAGGAAATGGAACCCAGATAGTAAACAGCGATTCATTTTTAGTGAATGTTTCTTACGCACCGGCTGATAGTACCAATCAACTGCGGGATATAAAACCCATCATAAAAGTTTCAGTAACAGATTTTTTCTGGTATTATATTATTTGCGGAGCAATTTTATTGTTGCTGGCCATTTACCTGCTTTATCATTATTTTAAAAAGAGAAAGCAATTGCAGCCGGTAAAATCAGACTCAAAACTTTCTGCTTTTGACGAAGCAATGGAAGCGTTAAAAAAACTAACTGAATTTGATCTGCGTGATGCAGCACAAATTAAAAATTATCATATCAGCCTGGCAGAAATTTTTAAGAATTATCTGGGCCGTAAACAAGGCAAAAACCTGTTCAATAAAACAGCGGGTGATCTTTTAATAAATATGAAGGAAGTTAATTTGCCAGCCGAAAATATTTCGGAACTCGCCACAGCTTTACGGTGTACCGATGTGGTAAAATTTGCCAAGTATCTTCCCTTACCAGATCAAAGCGAAGACGCCCTGCAAAAAATAAAAGAGACCATAACCTTAACCGAATCTTCTAAACCTCTAAACTCCTAAACTTCTAAACCAATTTTGTTCTACGATTATTTTAAAGATATAACTTTTGGCCAACCCTGGTTTTTGCTGTTACTGATTGTAATACCTGTCTTAATCTGGTGGTATGTAACCAAAAATAGCAAGCGCCAGGCTTCAATCATTATATCTGATGTATCGGCAAAAGGGTTATCATCCTGGAAAACAAGTTTCAGGCATTTGCCTTTTGTATTGCGGTTACTGGCGATCATTTTAATTATTGCTGCTATTGCCCGCCCACAAACCATGTATGAGGAGCAGAATGCCGAAGGCGAAGGCGTGGATATTGTTTTGTGTATTGATGTAAGCGGAAGTATGACGGCGCAGGACCTTACACCAAATCGTTTAGAGGCAGCAAAGAATGTAGCTATCGATTTTGTAAACAAAAGACTTACCGACCGTATTGCAGTGGTAATTTTTTCGGGCGAAAGTTTTACGCAATGTCCCTTAACAACCGATCATGCAGTTATAATATCGGCTATTGAAAATATACGCAACGGTTTGCTGGAAGATGGAACTGCCATTGGTTCTGGCCTTGGTACCAGTGTTGACAGGCTACGTGAAAGCAAATCAAAAAGCAAGGTTGTTATTTTACTGACTGATGGAGAAAACAATGGCGGACTGATTGACCCGCAAACAGCCAAGGAAATTGCCAAAGCATTCCAGGTAAAAGTTTACACCATTGGTGTGGGTACAGATGGTTATGCACCGCAACCTGTTAATACACCCATGGGTATTGTGATGCAACAGGGCAAAGTTTCTATTGATGAAAGACTGCTGAAACAGATTGCCGATGAAACCGGTGGCAAATATTTTCGTGCAAAAGACAATGCCGGCCTTACCGGTATTTATGATGAAATAAACAGCCTGGAAAAATCGAAAGTTGAAATATCAACAAAGACACGATACACAGAAAAATTCTTTCTCTTTGTTATTGCTGCACTTGCGTTGTTGTTTTTGGAGATGTTGTTGAAGTTTACGGTGTTTAGGAAGTTTCCATAGTTGTCAGGCCACTGCTAATACACTTTAAAGAAGAAGTTTTTAGCTATTCAAAAATATTTTAAGTTTATGAAGTCTAATGAGTGGCCAGACAACTAAACGTTTTCTCATTTTAATTCGTGAAATTTGCCTCCAATGAACGCAACCGTATATAAAAGCACCGGCAATTGGTACCAGGTAAAAGATGATGAAGGCAACGGCTTTAATGCACGCCTGCTGGGTAAATTTAAAATGGATGGGTTAACCAGCACCAATCCCATAGCTGTAGGCGATTCGGTTAATATTGAAATGGAGAACGAACTGGAAGGCTCTGTTACTATTACCGAGATTTGTAAACGAAAAAATTATATTACCCGTACATCGCCGGCTAATAAACATCAGCACCATATCATCGCAAGTAATTTAGATCAGTCGCTGTTGTTTGCTACACTTAAAGACCCCAAAACATCGCAGGGTTTTATAGACAGGTTTTTAATTACTTCCGAAGCTTATCATATTCCTTCCATCATTGTTTTTAATAAGAGCGATCTCTACCGCAAAAAAGAAGAAGATAAATTTGCCGAAGTAAAGGCTATTTATGAAGCCATTGGCTACCAGGTTTTAAGTATGAGTATTGAAAAGGACGATGGAGTAGAAGCGGTAAAATTGAAGCTTAAAGATAAAATTACTTTGCTGAGCGGACATTCAGGCGTTGGTAAATCTACTTTTATTAATGCTGTTTTTCCGGAACTGAAATTAAGAACACAGAATGTGAGCGACTGGAGCGGCAAAGGATTGCATACCACTACGTTTGCTGAAATGTTTGATTTACCGGAAGGTGGAAAAATAATTGATACACCGGGCATCAGGGAGCTGGGGCTTGTTGATATTCCTAAAGAAGAACTCTCTCACTATTTTCCTGAAATGAGGGCATTGATGAATGATTGCAAGTTCAACAACTGTATGCACCTGAATGAACCCGGCTGCGCAATAAAAACCGCTGTTGAAGATGGCGGCATACACATGGACCGGTACATCAGCTATTGCAATATCCTGGAAACGATTAATGAGAAAAGCTATTAATCGATTCTTGATTTTAGATTGACGATTTTAGATTTTTTTTGCAAATGCAAAAGCACCTCCTATGCCATTAGCACATTAGCATGTCAGCACATTAGCATATTTTCTTAATAAATCCTGTGCTCTAAAAAATGTGCCACTTCCATTACCACATTGTTATTGGTGGATACGTTTTTTTTCTGCTGCGGAAAAATACTTACACCATTAAACATATTGTAGTGCAGGGTTAAAAACTGCCCACGGTACTGAAAATCCCAGTCCAGAGTTTCTGCATCATCAATCTGGTTAAGGAATTTAACTTTCAGGTCTTTTGAAAGTGTGTTGGCAATTGCGTAGAATTTTGAAATGCCGCAGTTGTCGTCAATTACGGCTTCGGAGCAACCGTTGTTGGTTTTAAGTTCGTAACACATAGGTACGGTTTTTATGTTTTGTTATAGGTATTGAATTTCCGGTATTGCATCCTGCTCTTTATAAACTCTTGCGCCCTTTATATTTAGCTTTCTTCTCTGCTTTTATGGCTTTTTGATCACCTGCCAGTATTTTTTCGGCACCTACGTTGCGTCCGTTTGTAGGACAACCCACTTTTTCCTTTTTATGAAAAATCCTGCTGATAAAACATCCGCTTAATAAAAAAGAAGCCATAACAACAACAAGTAGTATTTTCTTCATGTATTAAAGATAATATTTTTTCGCTTCGGAAAAAGTTAAATAGCATTCCTTAGCTGAACGGAGCGTCGCCAATGCAGCTCAATCAAGGTCAAATGTTCGTCCCACTAAAAAAGCGAAATCCAGTCCCCGATTCTCCCTTCGATTCAATCTTCGCAAGTTCCTCCTTTAGGGGGCGGAGGGGGTTTTAAACCACCCGCTATACATCACATAATTATCTGCAATCCTGTTTATTTCCCCGCTAATCATTTCCTGGCTTATATCTTTTACTTTTTTGGCCGGCACACCGGCATAAATACTGCCCGGTTCTACCTGCGTGTTTTCGAGAACCACGGCCCCGGCAGCAATGATGCTGTTGCTGCCAACCCGCACATTATCCATCACAATGGCACCCATACCTATCAGTACGTTATCCTCTATAACGCACCCATGTACAATTGCATTGTGTCCGATGCTGACATTATTTCCAATAATAGTAGCGGCTTTCAGGTAAGTACAATGGATAACGGCCCCATCCTGCACATTTACCTTGTTGCCCATGCGTATAATATTTACATCGCCCCGCAAAACGGCGTTGAACCAAATGCTGCAATCATTACCCATAACCACATCGCCAACAATAGTAGCGTTGGGGGCAATAAAGCAATCGGTTCCAAATGTTGGAAGTATATTTTTTACGGGAAGAATGACGGGCATAAAAAATTATTTTACCAAAAATAGTAAACCAAACCATACTTAACTATAATAAAACTTAGTGTGATAAATCTATTTTAAAGTATATTTTTAATAATTGAAAACCTGAATCATGAAACTGCTTAACGGTATTTTATATAATGGTGTTTTTTTCGTTTGTATAATTATTTCTCCTTTAAAAATATATGCCCAAAATCAAAAAGAAATTGATAGTCTAAAGTATGTCATTGCTACTACACAAAATGATTCCTTAAAATTACAAGTGCTTATAATTTTAAATGATATTAACCAAAACCGAAAGGAATTAATGACGGGGCTTAAGGAACAAATAATGCTGGCAAAAAAACTTAAAAACGATTCTGCAACCTGTCTGGGTTATACCCAGCTTGGCTATTTTGAATTTGAAAATAATAATTATATAGCATCTGAGAATTATCTTAACGAAGGAATGCGGGTTGCAAAACAAACAAATAACTATTTTTATATGGGCAGAATTTCTAATCTGCTTATGGGAGTCTATGATAGAAAAGGCGATATGGTTACTGCTTTGTTTTATCTGAAACAGGGAGAAGAATTACTTATAAAAGTAGATAAGAAAATAAACCTTACAAGGCTTTATTGTAATGCTTCGGCGCTTTATACTAATCACAACCTGCTGCCAAAAGCATTGTTTTATGCAAGAAAGGCATATGCAACAGCCCAATCAAGCGGCAATCCGGAGCCAGTTACTACGGCATCCTGGTTCCTGGCAAATAGCTTAAGAATGGTTGGCAAATATGATTCTGCAATTTATTATTTTTCCAATGGGTTACAAATTGCCAACAAGTTAGGTTTATTATATACCCAAGGGGATATGTTAAGGGGGTTATCTGCTGTTTATGCTGAAAAAAGGCAATATACATTGGCAAAAAAATACTTATCGCAGGCTATGGCAAAATATGACTCTGTACATGTTACAGACAGAAAAATTGATTGCGAAGAATCTTTTGCTTATTTAAACTTTATGAATAAGGATTTTGATGCAGTAAAAGATTATATAGACATCCGTGAGAAAAGGTTTACCGAAGACAGCCTGAATAATAAACGATACATATACAAATGGCTTGCAAACCTTGCACTCGTTCATAACAATGTTGACGACTGGAAAAAATATTATACAAAGTATGAACAAGCTGAAGCATTATTTACCAGTGATAAGCTTCAGAAAAACATGTTAGAAATTGAAGCTAAATATAACATTACCCAAAAAGAATCTGAATTAAGGCAAAAAGAATCCGAGAATGTTACCCGGCTTTGGATAATTGCAGCATTAGGGTTTGGGCTAATCGGTATTGTTATAGCTACAGTAGCCCAATATCGTAATTTTAAAAACAAGCAAAAACTGGCATTACAACATACCATTATTGAAAAACAAGTGGCATTAGTATATGAACGTAGCCGTATTGCCACCGATATGCATGATGATCTGGGTGCAGGCCTCAGCCGTATCCGCTATATGAGCGCCGGAATGAAAAATGAAATAAAAGATGAAGGACTGAAAAAAGATTTTGATAAAATAATTACGGGCAGCGATGAACTGGTGGATAAGATGAATGAAATCATCTGGGCGCTCAATAGCAGTGATGAAAAACTGGAAGATGTGCTCTACTACATTCGCAGCCAGTGCAGCGAAATGCTGGATGCTGCAGGCATTGCTTTACAGGCAACTCTGCCGGAGTTCATTCCTGAAAAAATATTAAACAGCGAAGAAAAAAGAAACCTGTTTCTCTTAGTAAAAGAAGCAGTGCACAATATCACCAAACATGCACAGGCATCCTCAGTAAACATTGTTATGCAAATTGAAAATAGTCTGCACATTACCATTGCTGATAATGGCAGCGGTTTTAATGTAGATGAAAGCCGGTTAAAAGGAAATGGCCTTGGCAATTTTCAAAAACGAATGAATAGTTTAAAGGGAACAGTTGATATTAAATCAGGCAGCAACGGAACAACCGTTCAATTTATAATGCCGCTCTAATAAACCTTAGAGTAGTAAAATTATTTGATGTATTAATTTTATAGCATGATAAGTATCAGCATAGCAGAAGATTTACCCGAAGTAAGATACAGTTTAGAAAAGCTGATAAAAGAGCAACCCGACATGCTGTTGCTTTCTTCTTTCCCAAATGCGGTAGAAGCTATGCCTCACTTACTGGAGCAGCAACCTGATATTGTTATTATGGATATTAACATGCCCGGCATCAGCGGCATTGATTGCATCCGTAAAATAAAAGACGATTGCCCCGGCACACAGTTTATGATTTTTACTATTTATGAAAACGATGAAAAAGTATTTGATGCCCTTGCTGCAGGCGCCAGCGGTTACCTGTTAAAGAAAACTCCCGGCGATAAAATAATAGAAGCCATTCATGAATTGCACCAGGGCGGCAGCCCCATGAGCAGCCAGATAGCCCGTAAAGTAATCAGCTATTTTAAAGAAAAAACAAAGCAGGGTCATGATGACCTGACTAATAAAGAAAACGAAGTGTTGTTGCTTTTATCTAAAGGTTTTTTATATAAAGAAATTGCTTTAAAACTATCCATCACGCTGGGAACCGTTACCCAGCACATACACCGTATTTACGAAAAGCTTCATGTAAACAACCGGACTGAAGCTATTAATAAGGTATTTCCAAAATATTAATCCCTGTTAGATTTATTGCTACTCATTTGGCTAATAAACATACCATAAACCGGGTATAAGGAATGTTATATATGAACCGCTGTGTTCATAAAGTATGTTTACATCATTAAATAAACTTTATACTAAACAAGCTCTTTTGCCTTTGGCAGGGTGGAAACGGAAAGTTTATTGAAAAGAGGGTGAGGGCAAAGAGGTAATTGATTGATGCCTGTGCTAAATAAACAACCCCCAAAACTGATATAAGGATTATTAGAACGCTAAGCATATTTCAACTTAATAGATTTACAATTTTAAAACTACTATTATGAACAAACTATTAACCATTTGCCTTTTAATTATTAGTGCATTTGCCAATGCACAAGCCCCGGCAATACAGTGGCAAAAAAGTTTAGGTGGATCAGGTTGGGATTATGGCGAATCTGTATTTCAAACCAGTGACGGTGGATATATAGTAGTTGGTATTTCTCAATCTGTAGATGGAGATGTAACCGGTAATCATGGTGGAGGTGATTACTGGATTGTAAAAATGGACCTGGCAGGTTCAATTGAATGGAAGAAAACCTTAGGGGGTTCATTGTATGATCTTCCAAACTCTGTAATTCAAACAACAGATGGCGGTTATATAATTGCCGGAGTCTCAATTTCTACTGATGGCGATGTGACAGGAAATAAGGGCAATTTTGATTACTGGATAGTAAAACTTACGAGTGCCGGTGGCGTTGACTGGAAAAAGAACCTGGGTGGTTCTGGTTGGGATGATGGAGAATCTATAATACAAACAACGGATGGCGGCTATATAATAGCAGGTTATTCCAATTCTACTGATATAGCTGGAATAACGAATAAAGGAGGTTATGATTACTGGATTGTAAAGATTGATGATACAGGCAATATAAT
>JBBQLS010000055.1:0-19678 GCA_038328115.1 Chitinophagales bacterium | reverse complement strand
TCCCAAAGCTGAATCTTATTGCCTTCCAGATCCAGAATATGCACAAATTTACCATAGTCAGAATCTTCAATTTCATCAACAATGGTTACTCCTTCAGTTTTAAGTTGCGCTACCAGGGCCACTAAATTATCAACCCGGTAGTTTATCATAAAATCCTTGGGGGAAGGTTCGTACATTTTTGCTGCTTCGGTATTCACATTCCATTGAGTAATCCCTTTCTTTTCTGGCGCATCAAGTTGCCGCCATTCAAAACTTGCACCATAAGGGCCTGCTTCCAAACCAAGATGTGTGTTATACCATTCTTTCACGGCATTTGGATCTTTACATTTGAAGAATATACCGCCAATTCCTGTTACTTTTTTCATGTTTATTGATTTAGTATTATTTTATTTAAATGGATGTCTTGTTCATTTTGTAAAAGTATTGTCTGGCAAGTTGCCTTGTTTCACCTTTCTTTTTAAAATCCACGCTGCAATAAGTGATAAAAGCAAACCTACAGGCAGTATTTCAAGGTAAGTAAATAAAACTACCATTACCGGGTTTTTGTACATCTCTTTAAAGCTGTCCATTTCTTTGGTTTGTTTTGCTATTTCGGCTAGGCTGGCCCCGCTGCTTTTCAGTTTATCAATCACAGATGCGGCATATTTTTCAGCAAAATCAGGAATGAAAACATAATAATCAACCAGCCAGGTAACTACATAAATGGTAGATGCAATCAGGGTGATATAAAGCCCGATCCTGAATGCTTTACCAAAACTGATGCTGCCATTATTGTATTTATCCCGATACCTGATGATGGCCACAAAAATGAGCGAAAAGGCAAGCAGCATGCTTGCATAGCCAATCCACATACCACCATCAAAATTTCCGTTATCGTGATAAAGGCCCATGGTAACAAGGAACATACCGCCTGTAATTACCCCGGCAATCAATCCGTTTACAATTACAATTTTTTTCATGTTTTTTAATTTTGGTTTACGATGGCGTAAAAATGAAAATTAAAAACGGTTTTACCCTCATACTTTCGGGCGATTTTTTATTTTATACTAAGATATCATACCAAAGTACCAATGATTACGGTATCAGGCTGAGGGTTTTTGCTTTTTCAATGGCCTGTGTCCGGCGGCTTGCATCTAATTTTATAAAAAGATTGGAAGCATGGGTTTTAATGGTATTAAGCGAAACAAATAACCGGGTAGCTATTTCTGCATTGCTGAATCCCTGCGCCATTAACTGCAGCACTTCCAGCTCTCTTTTGCTTATACCAAGTTTCGCCGTGTCGGCTTCGTTAAAAACAAACGCTTTCGCTTTTTCGATGTAAATCTCTTTTTCCACCACTACCCTTTCTATTTTGGGTTTGGTTAATGTAAGTGCCAGCCAGATGCCAAGGGCGGTAAAAATAACCGCAATGGCGCCAACATATATCTCCATGGCATGGTCAAAAATGATATACCTCAACTCAAGCCACCTGAGCAAGAACAACAATATGGCCAGACTTGTACCGTATATTAAAACGGATCTGTGCTTCACCATAAAATTCCGGATCGTTGTCATTATAAAATTGTAGCAGGTTCGATCAGCCATTCCAAATGTAAAACTTTTCTGCTGTCCTGCAACCCCGGTTTTACATTGGCTGGTTTATTAAATATTCTTCCTTTCTTTGGTAAAACTTTCTTCATGCAGATTGCTATTGCTACCAATACACTTGCCGGCAGAGGTAAAGCAATAAAACTGTCTGCTGCAATTCAGCAGCTGTTACAGCGTAGAAATATCCATGCACAAATATTTACAGAAAAAGAATGGGATAAACGCCTGTATAGTTTTGACCAGGTTTGGATAACCGGTGGCGATGGCACAGTAAATTATTTTGTAAACCAATACCATGATATTAAAGTACCACTTTGCATTTTTAACGGCGGCACAGGAAACGATTTTTATGCATTGCTGTATGGCAAAACAACCGTGGAGGCTCAGGTAGACCATGTACTGCAAACAACCCCCAAACCAATTGATGCCGGAATTTGTAACAGCCACTATTTTTTAAATGGTGTGGGTATTGGCTTTGATGGTTCGGTTGCCCAAACCCTGCAGGGAGTAAATAAGTTTGGCGGAAAAACATCCTTCATGCTGTCTGTTTTAAAACATATTTTATTTTATAAAGAACGGGAGTATATCATTTCATCGGCACAAAAAACGGTTACCGGTAAATTCCTTATGATCAGTATTGCCAACGGAACCCGCTATGGTGGCGGCTTTTTTGTAGCTCCGCTGGCGAAGGCTGATGATGGTTTGTTAGATACAATTCTTGTAAAGTCCCTCTCCATTTTTAAAAGGCTGCGATATTTGCCCGTTATTGAAAAAGGAAAACACCTGGACCTTTCTTTCATTGATTACTACAATACACAGAAAATTACAATTAAAAGTGATCAGGTTATGCAGGCTCACCTGGATGGTGAATATCTGGAAAGCAGTGAATTTGTAATAGAGATGCTGCCTGCTCATTTCAATTTTATTTTTTAAACCCATATACAAAAAATCATGAAATTTCTTAAAATACTTATACTTGTTTTTATACTGTCTTCCTTCAGCGCAAACAGGGCAATTGTAAACAGGAGTTCAACAGCTGGAGTTTCACTGGTTGTTTTAGGAACCATACAGGATGCAGGATCACCGCAGGCAGGATGCCAAAAAGATTGCTGTAAAAATCTGTTCATGCATCCCGATAAAAACAGGCGGATTGTTTCCCTCGGACTGGTAGATGCGACCAATCAAAAAAAATACCTGTTTGAAGCTACGCCCGATTTTACGCAACAACTAAAGGCATTAAAGAATCAAACTGCTGCAACAGGGGCAGAAACACCGGATGGTATTTTTTGTACACATGCACATATCGGGCATTATACCGGGCTCATGTACCTCGGCAAGGAAGCCATGAATGCAAGTAATATTACTGTGTATGCCATGCCCCGCATGAAAACATTTCTGGAACAAAATGGGCCCTGGAGTCAGCTGGTAAAAAACAACAATATTGCACTGCAGGCAATGAGAGATAACAGCGAAATTGTTTTAAGTACAAGTATCAGGGTCATTCCGTTTACAGTGCCGCACCGCGATGAGTTTTCTGAAACAGTTGGCTATACCATCATTGGTCCCAATAAAAAAGCATTATTTATTCCGGATATTGATAAATGGGAAAAATGGAATACCAATATTAATGACGCCATTGCCAAAGTTGATTATGCATTTGTAGATGGTACTTTTTATGATGCAGCAGAAATCAGCAACCGGGATATATCTACCATTCCCCACCCCTTTATTATTGAAAGCATGAACCGGTTTAAAAACCTGCCGGCTGCAGAAAAGAAGAAAATTTATTTTATCCATTTCAATCATACCAACCCTGTCATTAACAAAAACAGCAGCCAGTACAAACAGGTGCTGCAAAACGGATTTAATATTGCAGCAATCAATACGGTGTTTGACCTTTAAACAACTTTTTTCAATATCATCATTTGTCCCAGGTGATAGGCATCGTGCTGCAGACAGCCCATGATCAGTTCGTAAAATGTTTGCCCGGGTTTGGGAGAGGGTCTATCTAAATTTTCTTCCTTAAAATTATGTATTGCATTACGCAGTAAATGATACGCCGCTTCAAAATCGTGCAGGGCCTGCTGCCAGCTATCCTCATCAAAACTATCTGGCAACTTAAAATCGGGAAATGGCGGCGGGTTATCGCTACCGGTAAGGTGGTTTACAACCAAACTGCGCCAATAGGTAATATGTGCCAGTATTTGCCAGATGCTGTTTATATTACCGGCTATCTTCGTTGTTGCATCGCCAGCCTCAACCCCATGCAACACTTCTTTAAAATTGGTTCCAATCCAGCAATTACCATGCTGCAGATCGGCAAACAGTTTTAATATGCGGTTAATTTCATTAGCCATATTTTTGTGATGCAGTTAATGGTTAATTGTTAATAGTTAATTGGTAGAAGCTTCAGTAAAATTACACATCATTCTGTAAAATTATAGAAGATAACTTTCATCATCTTAAATCCAAACAAATAAGCATTATCTGATAACAGATAACGATTAACAAATAACGATTAACTTACAATATGGATTTAGAATTCAACAAAAACGAAGACGCCATGAAGATGGCCTGGAGCAACGTTAAACGTCACCTTGAAAAAATTTACGAAGGCGGTGGTAAAAAATCGGCGGCCAAACAAAAAGAACGCAACAAATTAACCGCCCGTGAGCGTATTACATACCTCTGCGATGCTGATAAACCTTTTGTAGAAATTGGCGCCTTCGCCGGTTTTGATATGTATCCCGAAGAAGGTGGCTGCCCTGCAGGTGGCACTGTTAGCGGCATTGGTTATGTAAGCGGCAGGCAATGCGTAATTGTTGCCAACGATCAAACGGTAAAAGCCGGTGCCTGGTTTCCCATTACCGGTAAAAAGAATTTACGCATGCAGGAAATTGCCATGGAAAATAATTTACCGGTTATTTACCTGGTTGATAGCGCCGGTGTTTTTCTTCCCATGCAGGATGAAATTTTTCCGGATAAAGAACATTTTGGCCGCATTTTTCGCAACAATGCAAAAATGAGTGCCATGGGCATAACACAAATAGCAGCCGTTATGGGTGCCTGTGTTGCAGGCGGCGCCTACCTTCCCATCATGAGCGACGAAACCCTGATGGTGGAAGGCAATGGTTCTATTTATTTGGCCGGGCCTTACCTGGTAAAAGCTGCCATTGGCGAAGATGTTGACAGCGAAACGTTGGGCGGAGCAGATACACATAATTCAATCAGCGGCATTGCCGATTATAAATTTAAAACCGAAGAAGCATGTCTTGACCAGGTAAAAAAAATAATGAACAAAATCGGCCATCATAAAAAAGCCGGATTCGATCGTATAGAAGCCAAAGCACCCAAAAATAACAAAGGCGAAATCTACGGTATCATGAGTGCCGGCAACAGCAAGCCATACGATATGGTAGAGCTCATCAACTGCATTACTGACCAGGATAGCTTTGACCAGTTTAAAGAAGACTACGGCAAAACAATTGTATGCGGTTATGCCCGTGTAGATGGCTGGGCAGTAGGCATTGTAGCTAACCAGCGTCTCATTGTAAAAAGTAAAAAAGGCGAAATGCAACTCGGCGGCGTAATCTATAACGACAGTGCCGATAAAGCCGCCCGCTTTATTATGAACTGTAATCAAAAACGCATACCCCTTGTTTTTCTGCAGGATGTTACCGGCTTTATGGTAGGCAGCCGCAGCGAACACAGCGGCATTATTAAAGATGGTGCCAAACTGGTAAATGCAGTGGCAAATTCGGTGGTGCCAAAAATCACCATCATTGTTGGCAATAGTTATGGTGCCGGCAATTACGCCATGTGTGGCAAGGCCTACGATCCCCGTTTTATTTACGCATGGCCCACGGCAAAAATTGCAGTAATGGGCGGCGAGCAGGCAGCCAAAACCATGTTACAGATAGAAGTTGCAGGCCTCAAACGCAAAGGGCAGGAAATAACTGCCGACGATGAAAGGCAACTCCTCGATAAACTCATTGCCCGCTACGATACACAAACCACACCCTTTTACGCAGGCGCCAGGCTTTGGGTAGATGCCATCATAGACCCAGCCGACACCCGCAAAATGATTTCGGAAGGCATCGCCGCCGCAGACCATAACCCGGATATTGCAGAGTTTAAAACGGGTGTATTTCAGGTGTAGTCGCCAGAGGTGACAGCTTTCAAAAAGGTGTCACCTCTGGGCTAAATCTCTACTGAAAACAACGCCTTTATAATCAGGAATAAATCTTTCCCTTAATTAAAAATTAGGTTGCCCCAGCGTTCCTTTTTTGAATTTTCACTTTTGAATTTTGACTTTTTTTTTGAACCCGGATTTTGCAGTTGAAATCGTAGCGAGGGTTTCAAATACAAAACAGATAAGGGTTTCAGGTTATTTTTTGGATGAAAGAATAGTGAATTATTTTGAATTCAAAAAATGTTCTGAAAGGCTTAGCTGTGAAGGATTTGGAAGCCACAGTAGATTTCAACTGCAAAATCCGGGTTGAACGAGCATTACCGCATTGGTCATCATCGTTGTGTCACTCCCTTGTACCGCATACCATTGGCGAACTTTTATCTTAGCGCATAGAAACCTATTAAAATTTTCAGTAAATTTGATATTACTAACAACAATTGAAATTTGATAATATCAAAGCCTAGAAAATCAATAATATTTTTTTTTTGCAGCCGTAGGTGAGCTGTTGCCGCCGTCCGGGCTTTGACCAACGGCGTATTAGAGTACTAAAAGTTTTTCGCCTAAAATGCTTACTACCAAAATAAAAAAGAAAAGATTCGTTTTTTTGCCGCGGTTGGTGTTCTTGCCCGCCGAGTACTGACCACCATTTCGACGTTGTTGGTGTCCTTTGCATCGGTAGATGTCCGTAGCATCCGCCTACTGACCGGCGTTGTTGGTGTTCGTCCCACTGCCAAAGCAGCGTTAGCAATCACCAACAACCAGCAGCGTGCCAATAAAGGCTACCTGAAATATCAATTGTACAGAATGGATTTATATCGTCCACTTTTTCTCCAGCTTATTAAGCAGTGTACTAACCACCGACAATAATAAACCAAATATAAAAGCCCATAGAAAGCTTTCGATCCTGATACCCGAAACAAAATAATCGGCCAGCATGATGATGATGACATTGATCACTAAAAGGAATAGTCCCAGTGTTACAATCGTAAGCGGCAGTGTTAAAATAGTAATGAGCGGTTTAACAATAAAATTCAGCACAGCCAGCACCAGCGAAAAAATGATGGCCGTTACCATATCATTGATATACACATGCGGTGATAAAAGTTTTGAAAGTACAAAAACAATTACAGCAGTTATCAGGATGTTTACAATAAATCTCATACATGTGTTTTTTTAAGCTTGCGCTTTATTATTAAATGATTAAACCAACGATACACTATATCGCCGTTTCCGGTAATTCAAATTTACGATAGTGTTGTGAAGAAATCATTTTTCTTTTAGCCGCAGTAGCCGGTTTCCGACAGTTGTAGCAACAATTCAACAGCCACAGAAATCCCAATCGCTAATTCCCACTCTTTGCCGCTGTGGGCTGGTTTGTTGTCGGCGTTCAAGCCGAAGCCATCATAAAAAATACCCGTCATTGGGTATTGCACCTTATTTTATTAGTTGGATATTTACTACCTAAATACTGCACCATGAAAATATTAATATTAGTATTGCTCCTGCCTGTATTTGCTGCGGCACAAACCACCATGCCCTCAGGGATGAAGAAAAAAACTGCAAAAAAATGGGTGCAGTACGAAGAGAAATTAACCAATAAAGCCAATGCAGGTGATGCGCTTTCAATAGAACAACTGGCTCATCTCTATGGCAAAGAACAGTCATGGGTTAATCCACATGATTTGTTCTACAGCCCCGAAAAAGAAAAATATTGGTTGCAACAGGGTGTAAAGCTGGGCGTAGGCAGTTGTGCTTTTCAACTGGCAAATGTATACAGTCACTCCGCTAATTATGCAGACTCTGCCAGTTTTTATTTTCAATTTTCCGCCGACAGAGGCTATGTACCAGCAATGCTTCACCTGGCAAACGAATACGATTACAGGGATATGTATGCCATCTATTGGTACCGCCAGGCAGCAGCCAAAGGCAATGCCGAAGCCGCACAGGAAGTAGCAGATATTATTACGGGAATGGATAATCCTTTTGCAAAAGGCAATGCGGCTTATAAAAATAACAATATGGATTTGGCCATGCAACTCTGGAAAGTAGATTATAAAATAAATAAAAATGCCAATGCCGCTTTTAATGTGGGCATTTTATACCAGCAAAAAGGGAGAACCGTGGACTGGAGTTATGCCGTGGACTGGTTCGACAATGCTTGCCGACTGGGCATGGTGGAGGGTTGTATGATTGCCGCAAAGCTTTGTAATGATGAGGGGCAGCGGGGTATGGCTATGGACCGCTGGGAAAAAGCCGTTGCATTGGGTAATACAGTTGCGGCCGGATATATCAATAAAACCAACTCCGATATTGTAGCCGAACAGGCGCAAAAAGACGCTTACTGGTCGGCCTATAATAAAAAAGTAAATGATGCCATCAACAACGGTACTTATGTAAACCCAAATGCAGTCAGCAGCAGCAGTAAACCGGCAATTATAAACTATTATGCACTGCCTAAAAAAACTGCCGCAGAAAACGACCAGGCCATGTACGAAAAAATGCACCGGGAACAGGCGCAGCGGGAAAAAGCATATAAGGATAAATGGGGAAATTGAGCAGGTTTTTTGCCGTTGATGGGTGTTTCCTCTTGCCGCCGTTTTCCGTTCCGCCGGGGTCTTTATTTCCCCAACTGGCGCATGCTTGTAGTCCCTGGCGCAGATATGCAGCAAAGCAAAGTGCGTGGCGTATCTGTGCCACATAATACTGCCGGCAACAGCACACCTCACTCCTTTTTTTGCTGCCGCAGGTGAGGTGTTGCCGCCGTCTGGGCTTTGGCCAACGGCCCCCTCACTGGCGCAAGTCTTCCGATAGGATGACTTGCGCCTTCTAATTCCACCGGTTTGCAACCGGATTCCATTATCGATATTTCAATCAAAAAATTTCTACTTTTTCCTCATTTTTAGTACAGTTTAACCCGGATTTTGCAGTTGAAATCGTAGCGAGGGTTTCAAATACAAAACAGATAAGGGTTTCAGGTTATTTTTTGGATGAAAGAATAGTGAACTATTTTGAATTCAAAAAATGGTCTGAAAGGCTTAGCAGTGAAGGATTTGGAAGCCACAGTAGATTTCAACTGCAAAATCCGGGTTTAAATGTGTAATATTACCTCGCTCTCCAGTTGTCTAAATCGCCCCACTATAAAGTCCGTCTTGCGCCCACTGGTATAATATCAACAGCTTATTTTTGTGTCATAAAATTTAATAAAAAATAAAAACGAATTGCTATCTTGTTAAATAAAAAGTATACAGAAAAAAAATAAGCTACTTTACTTAACCAAAAACAACATGAAAAAATCTTCGCACCATTCCGAAATAATTTTCAATCTTAATGAGCGCCTGTTTATTAACGCCATAAAAGGGGTTACAGATGAGCAGGCAAGGCAACGTATCAGTGACCATAACAATCCATTTAACTGGCTGGTAACACATACTGTTTGGGCACGCTATAATATCGCTGCTTTTTTAGGCAAGCCAGTTGAGAATCCTTACAGCGGCATGTTTGAAAATTTTAAACCCTTTGATGACACTATGCAGTTTGACTCGCTAGAAACACTTAAAGCGCATTGGGAAAAAGCAAGTGCATTGGTAAGAGAAGGTTTAGCAACAGTTACCGAAGAACAACTTGGCAGTGAAGGAGCTTTTAAAAATCCCACCGGTGATTTTACTGTTGGCGGAACCATAGCTTTTTTAGCACAGCACGAAAGCTATGACATAGGACAAATGGGGCTTTTAAAGAAATTTTTAACAAAGGAAGCTATGAGTTACAGCTAACCTAAAACAACATGTTTTCAAATCCTTTCCGGTGCATTTTATTACAAAACAAAATAATTAAGTTGTAATTTTTCCGGTTTACCCGCCGGCAGTTTCTTACGCTACATTAAATTATACTTACTACTTACCTACGCCAGTTTGGTCATCATATGTAAAGCTACATTTACTGCCAGAGTTTTACCCCGCCTTTAATACCATCAACATTACCAACAAGGGTTATGTTTTTATCTAAAGGAAAACTAATCAGCGCAGCATTGCCACCACCCAGGTACAGATGGTCGTAATTAAAAACGGTTTTTACTACTGCAAGCACTTTTTCCATCCGCTTGTTCCATTTTTTTTTGCCGCAGTCATCAAGTGCTTTCTGGCCAATGTATCCGTCGTAATCTTTGCCCTTGCTTATAGGATGATGCGCCAGTTCCAGGTGCGGAAGCAATTTGCCATTGTATAAAAATGCCGTGCCAAAGCCTGTGCCAATGGTAGCAACCATTTCAAAACCGGTTCCTTTTGCAATACCAAGGCCCTGCATATCTGCATCGTTAACCACCTGGCAGGGTTTGCCAAGCAGCGCACTTATTTTTTTGCTCAGGTTTGTATTTTCCCAGTCGGCAGTGCCCAGATTGGGAGCCGTTATTATAACACCATTTTTTATAAACCCCGGAAACCCAACAGATATATGCTGAAACTGTCCTGATGACTTTGCCAGCTTACTTATTATTTTTAATACCGCTTGTGGTGTTGGTTTGGCCGGTGTATCAAATTTTATATATTCGGTTAACAGTTTACCGGTTTCATTTATTACTGCGGCTTTAATATGCGACCCACCGATATCAATACAAAATGTTTTTTGAGCCTTTTTCATTCAATGTGCTTGTTTATCAAATTTATTGTTTCTATCCCAATTATTACAGAAAAATATTTATCTGTAACCAATACTTACCCATTCTGAAACAGGTTAACTAAAAACTCACAAAATGAATATCAAACTCCCGTGAACGATATATGCCGCTAATCAAGTAAATTCGGTAAAAATATTTACTATGCGTTTTTACAAGCTTTTATTTGCTCCTCTTGTTCTTATTTGCAGTACGCCGTTTTTTATACAGGCCCAGAAAACAGAAAGCAGCAATTACACGGTTCAAAAAAGTATCAATTGCAGCAAAGGAGCTGTGGTATCTGCTCACCCGTTGGCAAGCATGGTTGGCCTTAGTATTTTAAAAAAAGATGGCAATGCCATTGATGCAGCCATTGCCACACAACTGGCGCTGGCGGTGGTTTACCCCGGTGCTGGCAATATTGGTGGAGGCGGTTTTATGGTGGCGCATTTAAAAAATAGCAAAAACATTACTTTAGATTATCGGGAGAAAGCCCCGGCAAAAGCTACCCGTGATATGTATCTGGATGAGAAGGGAGAACCGCAAATGCATTTATCACAGGATGGTCACCTGGCATCAGGCGTACCGGGTACAGTAGCTGGTTTATTCGCCAGTATGAAATATGCAAAACTACCTTTCAAAACATTGATACAACCAGCCATAGACCTGGCAGAAAAAGGATTTGCCATTACTGCATCACAGGCTTCTTCGCTAAACAGCTACAAAAAAGATTTTGAAGAATTAAATGACATGCCAGTAGTATTTGAAAAAAGTGAGCCATGGAAAGCCGGCGATATTTTAATTCAAAAAGATCTTGCCAATACGTTAAAGCGTATCAGGGATCTTGGACAAAAGGGATTTTACGAAGGAGAAACTGCCCGCCTGATTGTTGCAGAAATGCAGAAAGGAAAAGGCATCATTTCTTTAGATGACCTGAAGCAGTACCAGGCAAAAGAAAGAACAGCACTCGATTTTTATTACAAGGGTTACGAAATTATTACCATGCCTTTGCCCAGCAGCGGTGGCATTATTTTAGAGCAGATGATGAAGATGATTGAGAACAGGAATATTGCTGCTATGCAGTTTCAAACAGCAGCATCAGTGCAACTGATGACCGAAGTTGAGCGCAGGGCCTTTGCCGACCGGGGCGAATTTCAGGGCGATCCCGACTTTGTGAAAGTGCCTGTAAAAACATTGGTAAGTGCTGATTATTTGAATGAACGGATGAAGGACTATGAACCCGGCAAAGCCGGTAGCAGCAAGGCAACTAAAGCAGGCATGATAAAAGAGAGTGAAGAAACCACGCATTTAAGTATAGTAGATGCTTATGGAAATGCAGTATCGGTTACTACCACTTTAAATGGCGGTTACGGCAGCCGCACGGTTGTAAGCGGCGCAGGCTTTTTGTTAAATAACGAGATGGATGATTTTAGTGTGAAGCCCGGTGTACCCAATATGTATGGTGCTGTGGGAAACGAAAAAAATGCCATTGCTCCCGGCAAAAGAATGTTAAGCAGCATGACACCTACCATCGTTTTAAAAGACGGCTCACCTTACCTGGTAGTAGGCACACCCGGCGGTACTACCATACCTACCAGCGTTTTTCAGGCATTGGTAAATATTCTGGAATTTAACATGACGCCAGATGATGCGATCAACAAACCAAAGTTTCATCACCAATGGCTGCCCGATGTGGTTTCAGTTGAAAGTGATTTTCCGGAAACTGTAAGAAAGCAACTGGAAGCAATGGGATATACTGTTAAAGATAAAAGTGCATGGAGTAGAACAGAAATAATACAAATAAAAGATGGAAAGATAAGAGCGGTTGGAGATAAGCGAGGAGACGATGATGCAAGAGGATACTAAAACATTAAACAAATGGATAAAGATTTGATTGCCGGAAATTTTGTTATCAATATTGATAAGCGCATAATAAAGCAGACTCTTGAATTATTTAAAATAATATTTTTGCTATTTTTTGCCTACAGTATTCTCGACCTTTTTGACTGGTATATGATAGTTACTGATAAAGGTCCAATACGTGACACTCCCCTATCATTTTTTTCTCACACCATAAGGCCATTAATTGCACTTATAATTCTTATTGGTGATCTGGTAATATTCCAATTTTATATCAATGCCAATAAATTAATTTCTGCCTCAGTGGAAGAAGAAAACAGCGATCATTTCAACAAAGGGTATACATTTTTTTACAAAGCGGCGTTGCTTTCAATAGTTTTAAATGGGCTATCAATAATATCGATTATTACCAGGCTCTTTTTAAAATATCATTAAAAATATATCCATGTCATTAGGTACTAATTTTCTGCAATCAGCAAATAAAAGACTCAGCTACTACAAAGAACTTGGTGATAAAACATTTGAACAACTCAGCGATGCTGATTTTCATTTTCACCCAAATGAAGAAAGCAACAGCATCGCCATCATTATACAACATATGGCCGGTAATATGCTAAGCCGATGGACGGATTTTTTAACCAGCGATGGCGAAAAGGAATGGCGCAACCGGGATACAGAATTTGAAGAGCAACATTTAACAAAGCAACAACTGCTTGACTTTTGGGAGAAAGGATGGAATTGTTGCCTTGATACGCTGAACACATTAACAGAAGAAGACCTTTTGAAAACAATTTACATACGCAGCGAAGTTTTACTGGCAGTGGATGCCATTAACCGGCAACTGGCCCATTACCCCTACCATGTGGGGCAAATTATTTACCTGGCAAAAATCATAAAAAACAGCGACTGGCAAAATCTGTCCATCGCCAAAGGAAACTCCGGCCAGTTTAACCAACAAATGCAGTCAAAGAGCTGATTTATAAGAATTTTGTACTTATAATGTTTTTTTAAAGTTTGGTACTGAATTTGCCTTTGCAAGGTGTAATAACTATTTTTACACCTAATACTTAACTCTGGGAAAATTCTTAAACATATTAAAGTGGTTTTTGCTTATCCTGCTTTTTTGGGTGGCGCTCGCCGTCACCTTTATCTATGTATTCCCCTTTTCTAAAATTTTATTTGTTGTAGCGCTGCTGGCCTGGGCTTTAAGCTGGGGCATCCTGTTCAGGAAAACGAAAAGTAAAATCACTTTCTTCCTGGTTCTTTTTCTGCTTCTTCTCTCTACCTGGGGATTGCTGCAAACCACCCGTGTACAAAATTGGCTGGTTGGCCAGGTTTCGCATTTTTTATCAAAAGAGCTGAAAACAACCGTGCAGGTTAAGCATGTTGAATTTGGTTTGTTTAATAAAATGCTGGTGCAAGGCGTGCTGATTGAAGACCTTAAAAAAGACACCTTACTTTCGGCCGGCATGTTAAAAGTAAACATCACCGATTGGTTTTTCTTTAAGGATAAACCAACTCTCAGTTATATCGGCCTGTCAGATGCCCTGGTTAATATGAACCGCTCAGACTCCGTGTGGAACTACCAGTTTCTTATTGATTATTTTTCAACACCCAAAACATCAACCGGCAAAAAGAGCAGTATGCAGATTGATTTGAAGATACTGGATCTGAAAAACATAGTATTTAACAGGATAGATCAATGGAAAGGGCAGGATATGAAAGGGTCTTTAAAATCGCTGTACCTCACTGCTGAAAAATTTGATTTCTCAAAAAAACAGATCAACATAAAGCAGGTTGATATTGAAGCCCCTGTTTTTGGCTTATATGATTACCTTGGGAAAAAACCTGTTTCTACCCTCCCCGCTGTAACAAAAACAACTGTTACAACACCCGGACAATTGCAGTGGAATGCAGATGACTGGCAGCTAAGCATTGCAAAAATCAATTTAAAAGACGGAAGCTTTATTAATGAAAGAGAAACAGACCGTGGCCCTTACACCGACCGGTTCGATGGGCAGCATTTTCGTTTTTCGGCCATTGATGGCGCACTGGAAAATGTACTTTTTGCAAAAGATACCATCAGTGCCAATGTAAAATTATCAACCGTAGAAAAAAGCGGTTTTAAAGTAAATCAACTGGTGGCTGCAATGAAGATAACGCCGGAAATGATGGAGTTTAACAAGCTCGACATCATTACTGACAAAAGCAGGATAGGTAATTATTATGCCATGCGCTACGATGATTTTAATGCCGACATGAGCGATTTTATGCACAGCGTAAAACTGGAAGGGCACTTTGTAAACAGCAAGATACACAGCGATGATATTGCGTATTTTGCCCCGTCATTAAAAACCTGGAAAAGGCTGGTATATCTGAATGGAAATGCAAAAGGAACCATTGAAAATCTTGCTGCAAAAAACTTCTCAGTAAAAACTGATAACAGTGTTGTGACCGGCGATATTTCTTTAAAAGGATTGCCCGATATCAACAGCACATTTATAGATTTTAAATCAACCGGCTCGCAAACCAATTACAAAGATATTGTGGCTGTTATCCCTTCTTTAAAAGGTGCCGGCTTAAGCCAGTTAAGCAGTTTGGGTAATATCCGGTTTAAAGGAAACTTTACCGGTTTCATCAATGATTTTGTGGCTTATGGCAATATAAATACCAACCTGGGCAATATAAATGCCGACATAAATATGAAACTGCCAACAGGTAAAGTTCCATCGTATTCTGGTAAAATTTCCTCACCAGGTTTTCAACTGGGCAGGCTAATTAATAACAGCCAGCTCGGCAACGTTGCACTTAATGGAAATGTAAAAGGGTCGGGGTTTACCATAAATACTCTGAATGTAGATTTTGATGGGAAGGTGCAGCAGGTGGGTTTTTCGGGGTATAATTATCAAAACATCACGCTCAACGGTAAATTTGTTAAAAGCCTTTTTACCGGTCACCTGGATATAGATGACCCCAATTTAAAGATTGTTAACCTGAACGGTTCGTTGAGTTTGCTGGGCGACAGTACTAAATTTAATCTGACGGCCGACCTTCAAAAGGCAAACCTGCAGCAGCTCAATTTAACCAACGGAGCTTTCAGCCTCTCCGGACTTTTAAACCTGGATTTTAAAGGTAACAACATTGATAATTTTTTGGGCATAGCAAAAATGTACAATGCATCCCTTTTACATGACAGCACTAAATTGTCATTTGATTATCTTACCCTGAATTCGTTTATAGACAGTGGCAGAAAAATTTTATCGATTGAGACTAATGAAGTTGCCGGCAGCATTACAGGCCGGTTTAAAATACTGGAACTGCCCGATGCGTTCAACCTGTTTCTAAACCGCTATTACCCGGCCTATTTTAATGATCCGAAGTATGATATTAAAGACCAGGATTTTTCCTTCCAGATAAAAACAAAAGAGGTTAGTAATTATGTAAAACTGTTTGACAAACGTTTAAGCGGCTTTGATAATTCCGTTTTCTCGGGCAACCTGAGGCTGGCACAAAACGAATTCAACATTAATGCTACGGTACCGCAGTTCAGTTATGATGGTAAAAGTTTTGAAAGTATTGAACTGGTGGGCAAAGGCAACCACGACAGTTTAAATACAACCATCTCGGTTAGAGATGTTGCAATATCAGACAGCCTGCATTTTCCCAACACAAAATTAAGCCTTAGTTCCAGTAACGATATTTCAAATATCCGGTTATCTACCAGTGCCAGTAAAACCCTGAGTGATGCGCAGTTAAATGCACAGCTTACCACTTATGGCGATGGCGTAAAAATTCACTTCTTCCCTTCTTCGTTTATTTTAAATGATAAGAAATGGGATCTTGCCAAAGATGGAGAGATCACCCTGCGTAAATCTTTGATAGAGGCCAACGATATGAAATTTTCCCAGGGCAACCAGGAGATTGTGATATCTACCGAACTGGATAAAGAAACAAATAACCCCAACCTGGTGGCAAAATTAAGAACGGTAAACATCAACGATTTTACACAACTTTTTTTAAAACAGCCACGGCTGGAAGGCATAGTGAGCGGCACTTTCACCTTAAAAGATCCTTTTGGCAAACAGATTGTTGAATATGATGCGACAGCGGATAATTTCAGATTTGATAATAAAGAAATTGGCACCGTAAAAGTAACCGGCCAGGTAAATACTACTACCGGACTTATAACCACAAAAGGGAGTGCCGAAAGTGAATTGAATAAATTTACAATTGAGGGCAGCTATAATTATAAAGACTCCGCTGCAAACAAAATGAATTTTGCATTGCAGGCCGAAAAATTCGACATCAGCATTCTGGATAATTATATGGGAGGCATTTTCAGCAACATGCGTGGAAATATAAATACCAATGACCTGCGGGTTTACAGCGGATCAGATCATAATTATGTTACCGGTACTGTAAACATAACCGAGGGCGAATTAAAAGTGATTTACACACAGGTAAAATATAAATTCAGTAACAAAACCATCATTTTTAATCCCGATGAAATAGATTTTGGTCTGATACAGTTAAAAGATACCTTAAATAATACCGGTACGGCGAGCGGCAAAATTCAGCACAAATTCTTTACCGATTTTGGATTTGATAATATCCGTTTTGAAACCGGTAAAATGCTTTTATTAAACACCACCAAAAAAGACAACAGCCAGTTTTACGGCAAGGTTATAGGCAGGGCACTCATGACTTTAAACGGCCCTGTTACAGATATGCGGATGAATATTAACGGCGAGCCATCGGCGGTTGACAGTAGCCATATATACATCCCTACCGGCACCAGCCAGGAATATGGCAAGATAGATTACATTGATTTTATACAGTATGGTAGCAAGATGGAGGATGAATACAAAGGCAAAAAGGAATCTAATTTTTTGGTGAATATGAATTTGAAGGCTAATCCCGCCTGTAAAATTGATGTGATACTGGACGAAACAACCGGCGATATTATTAAAGGCCGTGGAAACGGATCACTGAATATTACTGTTGGTAGCAAAGATCCGTTAACCATTCGTGGCCGGTATGATATTACGGAAGGCGAATACAAATTTAATTTCCAGACTTTTCTGCAAAAATATTTCAATATCATGGATGGCTCTTCTATAACATGGAACGGAGACCCCTACCTGGCACAGATAAATATTGATGCAGAATACCTTGCAAAAAAAGTTGATCTCAGTAATTTAAGTGCATCCACCAAACAAAAGGAAAATGTAACAATTGTTGCCCACATGACGGGAGTGCTAAATAAACCAATCATTAAATTCGAATTCAGGCTGCCCCCTAACAGTGAAATAAGTAAAGACTTTGTGACTTTAAATAAACTGGAGGCTCTTAAAAATGATGAAAATGAAATGAACAAACAGGTAGCCAGTATCTTAATTTTCAATTCCTTTATTTCTGTAGATCAGAACCAGGGTTTTAATGCCGGGGGAAATACCATTGGAATAGCAACCACTACAATCGGTGGTATTGTTTCTGGCTGGCTAACCAATCTTTTTAACAAAGAACTGGAGAAGAGTACCAATGGTGTTGTTTCAACCTATTTCGATATTAATTCCAGCTTCGATCTGCAAAGTAAAGCTGCATTATTGCAGGCTAATTTAAGTGCCGGAGTAAAATTGGTATTAAGCAGCCGGCTGGTGGTGTTGATAGGTGGCACGTTCGACTATAACAACCCATATGCCCAATTAAATAAAAAGGGATTACTAACGCCCGATATTAATATTGAATGGTCGCTGAATAATGATGGATCATTAAAAGTAATTGGCTTTAACCGCACCAGTGTTGATTTTACACAGGGGCAAAGAAACAGGTCGGGTATTAAATTATCTTACCGAAAAGATTTTGATAAACTATCTGATATTTTTGCGCCAAGTGAAGAAAAGAAAAGAAAAAGACTATTACGGAAAGAAACAAAACAAAAAAGTTAATTGCTTTTATCAGTTGTTAAGTATCTCATGCCCCATCTTATCTTTCTTGGTTTGTAAATATTTTTCGTTGTGTGGATTAGATGCAATTTCAATGGGTATATTTTCTACAACCTCCAGTCCATAGCCCAGCAGGCCTGCCCGCTTTTTAGGATTATTGCTCATCAGTTTCATTTTGCTTACGCCCAGGTGGCGTAATATCTGGGCACCCACACCATAGTCACGCCCATCCATATCAAAACCCAGTTCCAGGTTGGCTTCCACAGTATCCATGCCCTGCTCCTGCAGTTTGTAGGCTTTCAGTTTATTTAATAATCCAATTCCTCTGCCTTCCTGGTTCATATATAATACCAGGCCTTTACCTTCCTGCTCAATCATCTTTAATGCATCATGTAACTGATCGCCACAATCGCAGCGCAAAGAACCGAGTATGTCTCCCGTCATACAACTGCTGTGTACCCTTACCAGCACGGGTTCATCTTTCTGCCAATCGCCTTTCTTAAGTGCCAGGTGAATTTCGCCGGTATTTACCTGCTCAAAAGCAATCAATGAAAAGCTGCCATATTTGGTGGGCATATTCACCCGTACTTCTTCCCTTATCAGCGTTTCCTGCTGCAGCCGGTATGCTATCAGGTCTTTTATAGAGATGAGTTTCAGGTCAAACTTTTTTGCAATTTCTTTTAATTGCGGTAACCGGGCCATGCTGCCATCCTCATTCATAATTTCAACCAGTACACCGGCCGGCGCAAACCCTGCCAAGCGGCTCATATCAATAGTAGCTTCGGTATGCCCGGAGCGGCGCAAAACACCTCCTTTTTTAGCCTTTAGCGGAAAAATATGACCGGGTCTTCCCAAGTCTTGTGGTTTTGTGTCGGGATTTACCAATGCCTTTACCGTTTTTGAGCGGTCATGCGCCGAAATGCCCGTTGTGCAACCATTCCCAAGCAAATCAATACTTACAGTAAAAGCCGTTTCGTGCAGTGATGTATTATCCACAACCATCGGCTGCAATTCAAGTTCATTACAGCGCTCTTCGGTTAAGGATGCACATATCAGGCCCCTGCCATGGGTACTCATAAAGTTGATTATTTCGGGTGTTGCATTTTCTGCTGCAGTAATAAAATCACCTTCATTTTCACGGTCTTCATCATCTACCACAATAATCAGTTTACCGTTCTTTATATCTTCAATGGCACTTTCAATACTATCTAACATATCATTTTTTTATTTGGCAAAGTTAACAAGATTTAAAGTGCTGCTTCTTTCGGTTTTGGTAAAACTTTTACACCGGCAATGCAGGCAGCTTTGCTGCGCCTGAACAGACTATATTTGGCTGTATATTATTATCCAACATTTTTCTTTTTCAATATATCAGTTTGTTGCAAAAAAAATACCCGGTTCCAAAGTATAAAAAAACATATTATTTTCATAACCGGAATTCGTGCTGCA
>JBBQLS010000054.1:0-19710 GCA_038328115.1 Chitinophagales bacterium | reverse complement strand
ATACTTTTTGCCACTTCTACCAGCATCCTTTCTTTAATGCTGTATTTAAGCAATGTTTTTTCGTTGTGAATAAACATAAAGCCGCCATGGCCTTCACGCAAAAAAACAATAACAGTGGCAAATTCGGTTTCTTTACCCTTTACCTGACTGTCGGTGCCAATACAAACTTTTAAATGATAACCGGCTGCTGATTCTCTTTTGATAGCCTCTTCTACAGCATCTTTAATGTGCAACTGGATGGGGTCTCCATTAAATTTTCTCCATAACATAAAAATGGGTTTTCTAAAGTTACTTAAAAAATAATAGAAAACTAACAGTTTGCTATCAAAGAAGAAGACTAAACCATCAAGCTCTAAGTTCCCCCTCATCCTGAGCATAGCCGAAGGGCAGGGGCGGAGTGGTTATGGGTATGTGCAATAAAAAAAAGGGGAGCAGCCCCTAACGCTGCCCCCCGACTTACACATGAATCTACCTTACTGTTTTATAATCCGTTCTGTTTGTCTTTTATCGTTGTTAAATAATTGAATAATATACATACCGCCTGACTGGTTTGAAACATCTACATGGTTGATACCCTTCAGCCCGGTACCGGTGCTGATTGTTTTTCCGCTCATATCACTCAATATAAATTTATAGTTACCTGTAGCATTAATAATTATCTGATCGTGTACCAATGTTGATACTTTAAAACTTTTTTCAGCATCAGTCGTTCCTTTCAGCGTGATGGTATTTGAGTAAACCGTTTGATCAAGTACTGACGTAACTTTTAAACGGTAAAAAACAGCACTGCTTTTAAAAGGCTGATATGAGAATTTTGTGGAAGCAGCAGCTACGGTTGCTAAAGTATTAAAGCTGCTACCATTGTTTGATGCCTGCACTTCGATATTTTTAATAGGTTCGTCTGCTATGATATTCCAGTTGAGGTTGTGGGTATCCTTTTCTACGGTTCCGTTCAGCTTTACTTCGTGAATAGGCAAACCACTAAACGAACCTGTAATTGTGTATGAACCCAGGCTTCCGTAAGAGCCAATATTGCTGTTGCCGGAGCCCAATATTTTTATGTAGTAAGTGCCTGCATTTAAGATAGTATCTACTGTAACGCTTAATGTTGTTTGTGGGTTATAAGTTCTGATAAGTGTTGCTGATGCATCGTATAATTCAAAAGCAATATCCAGGTTAGCTCCGTCGGAGCCTGCCCCAACACTATAAGGTGCTGCAACCACATGAAAGTTTGAATTTGAATTCAGCGTAAACTTAAAAGCATCTTTGTCTGTGTCGGTGGTTATTATACCGCTAACATTAAAATTGCCTGCGGGCATTGCAAATGTGCCTGCATTCAGTGTTTCGGTATAGTCATCTACACGGTACCCAAATCCGTTGTAGGTTACAATGGTGTACAGGTTATCTTCTGTGTATCCGCAACCATCTGGTGTTGGTCCGTTGTTCCAGTTACTGAAATTTTTACCCTGGCTATTTCCCATGATAGGCGCCCAACCGGTTTCACCTGTTCCATAACCCGTGCTGTATTGTTCCATCAGGTTGCAGGCGCCACCATATTTTGACTGATGCGATAAGCCAACCGTATGCCCGCTCTCATGCGAAATAGTTTCAGCAACTTTTTTTGTGTTGGCTGGTCCCAACCTGTCGCTGAATACAAAACCAGGTGTATCATCGCCCCAGGTAAAAGAACCGGCGTAAGCCACCCCGCTGAAACCTGTGGCATACCAACTGCTTGTAGTTGTTACAATGATACGTACACGCATATCTATTGGCGCAGCCAGAAAAACAGTTGAGTCTGTTGTAATGTTAAGGTCGAACGGGCGGTAATCTTCTGAAATGCGGTTAAATGCCTCAATGATTTGCGGGTCGGTTAAGCCCGAAGCAGCACAGTTGATGGGGTTACCGCCGTTCCATACGCCACTGGGTACATATTGGCCATCAAAATCAATAAAAATAGTTGCTATGGCTGATGGATAACTGTTTAATTTGGGAACACTGAAAGCACTAAACGAGATCAATAGCAGCAACGTGCAGATCAGTGATGTAAAAAATTTTTTCATTTTCAGGGGTTTTAGGTGGATAGTTGGATATACGGTAAGTTCTTAAGTATTTTTTATTTACAGATTGCAATCCTGTATTACCCGGTCGCTCTCTGTTTTTTTAAGTTGATAAACTCCGGCTGCATTTTTCTTGAGATCAAATCCATCAAAAAAACTTTTATTGATGATATGCCCAACATAAGAAATGCTGCCATCCGCTTTTATGATTTTTGAAACATTAAAAATGGTATTTGAATAATCGGACGATACAATTACAGCAGATTGCAGGTTGGCATATTTTGAAAGGTTGCTTTTTACAGTACCTGAAAAAGTAAAATTGTCAGAAAAAGAAAGGCTGATATTTTGCCCTGCAGAAGCTGTAAAAACTTTTGAAAGTTCCTGTTCACTACAGCTCATTACTGATGGAAAATTGTTGAATTGTTTTGGCTTTGCGTTAGTTTGTGCAAACCCAGTCATCATTGTTAATGATAAAAATAATGACAATGCATAGGTAGCATAGGATTTCATAGGATTCATTGTTTTCTTGGTAATTGGATATTAAACTCTTATGCTGAAACGACAGTCAGGATATTTTATTATCTTTTTAACAAAAAAATTATTCCTTTAAGCAGGAAGTAGTAAAACTACGACTACAACAACCGTGTTTATCCCAGTACGTTAAACTCAATACTGGCCTGTACTTAGTAATACCAGGGTGCAGGCCTCCATCGGTTTTATATTATTTTTAAGGGCAAGGGCTGCCAGTTCATCATTTTCGGTTCCGGGGTTAAAAATGATGCGTTTGGGGTGGAGTGAGATGATATAGTCGTAATATTCTTTCTGGTGCTGTGGACCTAAATAAAGCGTTACGGTATCAATATCGTCCACATTAATTTTTTCTGTTTCAATTGCAATGCCGGCAACTTCTCCTTTCTTTTTACCAATAGCAACAACCGGGTGCTGGTAACTTTTTAATTTGTTCATCGCCAGGTTACTGTAACGTGCCGGGTTTTCAGATGCACCCAGAACCAATGTTTTTTTCTTTTCCATAGTTAAACTAAAAATCTTGCTTTTACTGCGGGTGTTGGTATCATACAGGATTCTTTTTTACCAAACCATTTGTAACGGTTTCTGGCTATCCAGTTGTAAATACCATCCCGTATAAATTTGGGAACAATGATAAAGCCATAGCATAATGGCCAGGCTGCTCTTAAATAACGGCATACCCTTAAGGCCCCGGTTGATTGCTTATACACTTTGCCACTATCAATAAAAATAAAAGATTTCATATCGTTATCATCCAAATGATACTGCTGCAATAGTTTTTCGCCGGCTGCTGATTGCATCGGTGAAAACACAATATTTGCTTTTTTGTTTCTCTTTATAACAAAGTTCACAGCGCTGTTACAAAAATTACAAACCCCGTCAAATAATATGGTTGGTTGTTCATTCATGTTCAATACAAAGTTACTGATTGTAGCTAGCGTTAATTATTTAAAATATTTTCAAGTGCTTTATCTATAGCCGGATACTTAAATTCAAAACCAGCTTCCAGCAACTTTTCCGGAATAACCCAGCGACTTTTTAAAATAAGTTCAGTTTCGGTTTTGATAAGCGTAGCACCCATCTTCAACAACCAGCCTGGCATTGGCAAACCTAAACTTATGCCAACGTGTTTTCGCATTAACTGCATTAGTGTTTTATTATTAACAGGGTTTGGGGCCGATGTGTTTAATACACCTGAAATTGCATGATGCTGCTGCACAAATAAAATAACGCCCGATAAATCTTCAATGTGTATCCAGCTAAACATTTGATTACCGTTGCCTTGTTTGCCACCCAGGCCAAAACGTACGAGGTTTTTCAATGGCTTTACTACGCCGCCATTTTTGCCCAGCACAATGGCCATTCTTAAAGCAACCTGCCGGGTTTGTGGCAATTGAAAACTAAAAAAGTTTTTCTCCCAGTTAGTGGCCACGTTAACTGAAAAACCTGAACCGATTTCTCCTGTAGCTTCAGTCATAGGCCTGTCTTCGGCATGCCGGTAAATGGTGGCAGTGCTTGAATTTATCCAAAGCGGCGGAGGAATTTCGCAATTCAATATAGCCTCGCCAAGTATCCTGGTTGTATCAATACGTGAGTCAAAAATCTCTTTTTTATTTTTCTCGTTATAGCGGCAATCAACGGATTTACCTGCAAGGTTAATGAGCATATCTGCATTTTCCAAAGCGGCTATAATACCGGTTGTGTCATTCCAGTTAATATGATTTTCCTGTCGTGAAATAATAACAACGTAATAACCCAATGATTTAAATTTTTCACTGAGATACTTGCCAACAAAGCCCGTTCCGCCTGCTATTACTATTTTTTGTTTCATTTTTTAAAGTATAAATATTAAGATAATGAACCGGTATAAAACCCAGGTATATGAAATAAATACCGGCAATTTAAGTTTTGCCACTCTCTTTTTATGATTGAAAAACATAAACAAGATCACGGCAAAAAAATAAACAAGATTAAACACATCACTATAATGCTGATAGTAATTTAAAATAAGTAGCGGGAAAAGTAAAATAGAACCAATTAAAGAAACGATCAGCATATTAAAATAATAATTAAGTTTTAGCTGCCACGATTTTTTAAAGATAAACGGATACTGAAAAAGCAGCATACCCGTTACCATACATAATTCAAACTGCCAGTTGTATTTAATTTTAATAAGGTGTTGAATTAACTGTGCATATATGCTCAGCGTTGCGGCGGTAACAGCAATACAAAAAAGTATTGCTGTTATTTTAAACCACATTGCTTGTATGATACTATTATTTTTCATTAGTGACTGGCAAACATTATTTATTACTGATTATGCGTAATGGGTGCTTTATACTTTCCTTCCTGTGTTGCTTTTTTTCTCAGAGTAAAGAATATATAAAGGTTAAAAAAGTGCATGCCACCCAGTATAAGTATAATAAGGCCGATCTTTAAACTCAGGTTTTCAATTACTTCCTGAACGCTGATTATCTGGTGCGTTACCTGCAGGGTATAAACCGCATAACCAATATTAATAAGATAAAACCCCACCAACAACAGGTTATTTACACTGTCGGCCAGTTCTTTATTACCATGAAAAATATCTATTAAAAAAATCTTGCCATTTTTAAACAGGGTTCTTGCAACCCAAATAGTTAAAGCAATGATGATTACTAAGTAAAAGCTGTAAGTGATGATAATGTAGTTCATAAAATGTAGTTTATTGGTGATGAATTATTTTAAGATTGCTAATGGCCGTTGGTTCATCTTTCTTACTTCATCAAAACATAACCAGGTATAAAAAACAGCCATGAAAGGGGCTGTAATCCACAATACCCAGAAAGACCCTGCAGGCATGGTTGCTACGGCAATAAAAGTTATCCAGTGATAAACAAGCCTGGCTCCGTAAGTAAAAGTTCTCGTGAAAGTATGAATCAGCATACTGATTACCTGCCAGCCGCCTACTACAAAATAACCGTCAAACAACTTGTTATTTGAAAGGTTTATTTTACCATCAAGCAGAATTAAAATGGTAAAAGAAATGATTAAACCTATGCTGGTCCATACATCTATAATTTTAAAAGTTTTCATGATTGTATATTTTATATTTTCAGAAAATTTTGAAACATATTTTTCAAATAAAAGCCGGAATTTTCCAGCTTACCTTCCCTTTCTCCTTTTGGAGAGGGTTGGGGTGAGGTTGTTATTTAAAGAACTTCAGCAAGCTTCCTAAAATCCAGCTTTCGTCTGCTTTTATCATTACATCCAACACCTTATCTGCCTGGCCACCAAATTTTCTGATACCCGCAATTGTTTCGGTAAACTGTTTTACTTCCTTGTTTTTTTTATCACCGTCAATCTGTTCAAGCTGGCTCAGTAATTTAAGCATCGGATCCAGCTCTCTTTTTTTTCTTTCTTTAATAATCTGGGTAGATACTTTCCAGATGTCTTTTTCTGCCAAAAAAAATTCTTTTCGCTCTCCAGGTATCAACACACGCTCCACCAGTCCCCAGTCAATCAAATCACGTGTGTTCATATTTACATTACCGCGGCTGATGCTTAACTGCTCCATAATATCGTCCTGTGTAATCGGGTCGGGGCTGATGAGCAGCAAAGCATGAATTTGCGCCATGGTGCGGTTAATGCCCCAATGCGTACCAAAGGCACCCCAACTGCTGATGAACTGCGCTTTTGCTTCGGTAAGTTTCATGATTGTTTTATTTATACAACAAAGATAGTACAGTTTTTGAACTTTCAAAATTTATTGAAAATATATTTTACAGAACAGCATAATAAAAGTTCAATAACGATTTGCTGCACAAGAGTGGTTATTATTTCTTTTTACAAAAAAGAAATAATAACAGAGTATCCTTGCCAATGAAGCTGAAAAAAGAAATACTGCCGGGAAAACAAATAAAAAAGCGCCAGCTTTTATTGCTGACACTTTACATTATTTTGACAAGAAAATTACAGCAACATCGTCACCGGGTTCTCTAAATATCTTTTAAGCGTTTGCAGAAAAGCTGCTCCCACAGCACCATCTACCGTACGGTGATCGCAACTCATGGTGAGCTTCATAAAGTTACTTACGCCAAATCCATCGCCTTTTTTAACAACCACTTCTTTAATTCTACCCACAGCTAAAATAGCACTGTCGGGCGGATTAATGATGGCTGTAAACTCTTCAATATCCATCATACCCAGGTTGCTGATGGTGAAAGTATTACCACTGAATTCGCTGGGCTGTATTTTTTTATCTTTTGCCTTGCCGTATAATTCTTTTGCTTCGCCGGCAATTTGCGATAAAGTTTTCTGATCGGCAAAACGAATTACCGGCACAATTAAACCATCGGGCGTAGCAACTGCACTTCCGATATGTATGTGATGGTTCATGCGGATAAAATCACCCCCGTCCGATCCGGCACGGGCGGACATCCAGCTGCTGTTAACTGCAGGATGCTGTCGCAGCGATAACGCCACTGCTTTTATAACAAAATCGTTGAAGGAAATTTTTACAGGGCTTATTTCATTTAACTGTGCACGGGCTACTATGGCATTATCCATGTTTATCTCCATAGTTAAATAAAAATGCGGTGCACTAAACATGCTCTCACCCAGGCGGCGTGCAATTATTTTACGCATTTGGGTTAATGGCACATCGGTGTAGCCTTCGGCAGCTCCCGAGAAAGTGGTTGCAACGCCTGCAGGTTTACCCTCAATAGCATTTGCAGCGGTTGCAGCACCTGGCACGTAACCATCAACATCTTTTTTAGTAATTCTTCCACCATCGCCACTGCCGTTTACTTTATTCAAATCGATGCCTTTATCGGCTGCCAATTTTTTTGCAAGTGGTGATGCTTTAATTCTGCCGTTTGAATTACCCGTTTCTTCTTGCTCATTTGTTGTTTTTGGTTTCTCGTTGGAGCTTGTTGTTGCAGGCTCTTCACTGTCAACTGTCAACTGCGAACTGTCAACTGCCGACTGCCCGCTTTTTTCAGCCGCCACATAGGCACTTACATCTGTTCCGGCTTTACCAACTATGGCAATGATCTGATTTATTTTTGCAGCACTGCCAGCTTCTACACCTATATATAATAAAGTGCCTTCTTCATATCCAACAACTTCCATGGTAGCTTTATCAGTTTCCACATCAGCCAACACATCATCTGCTTTTACCGAATCACCAACTTTTTTATTCCAGGATACAATCTTTCCTTCCGTCATTGTATCGCTTAATAAAGGCATACGAATCTCTTTTGCACCTTCGGGAAGAGAAACGGTTAGGGTTTTTGGGTTTTGAGTTTTGGGTTGAGCAGGTTCTGGTGCTGCAGCTTTTGGTTCTTCTGCTTTTGGTTCTTTTGCTTTTGGTTGATCGGTAGGTTTAGCTGCTGCTCCATCATCTAAAAGGCCTTTATAATCCTCGCCTTCCTTACCAACAATAGCTATTATCTGGTTGATCTTTGCTGCTTCGCCGGCAGGCACGCCAATGTATAATAATGTACCATCCACATAACCGTTTACTTCCATGGTTGCTTTATCGGTCTCCACATCGGCAAGCACATCATCAGCTTTCACCTTATCCCCTATCTTTTTATTCCAGGATATTATTTTCCCCTCTGTCATGGTATCGCTTAAAAGCGGCATGCGTATCACTTCTGCCATAATATAAATCGCTTATTTTATCCGCCCGGATCGTTCGGACGGGGATTGAGGTTCGAAATTACGGCAAAATAGGGAAAAGAAAAGCTGTTTTGGCTAATAATCCAGTTCCAGCCGCAGCCTGTCTTTTAATTCTTTAACCAACGGGTATTCTTCTATTATTTTAAGATATTGCTCCCTGGAACTTAAAGGCTTTTCTGTAACCCCGGCATTTTCTTCACTTTCAATGATGATAACATTGTAGGTGAGCTGCCTGTTGCAGAAGTATTGCTGCAGGTCATCCACCAGTTCGGCACGTTCCTGTTCTATAAATTTTTGCTGAATATTGTTCCCGGTTATAATCTCGATGGAATTATTATCTATAATTTTTAACTCAGCCATTTTAAAATTGGTAACAGCCGAATGGTTCTTTTTTGCAGTGAGTTTATCTATAAAACAGCCCCAACAAATTCTGAGTTCGTCATCAGTTAAATCTTTAACTTCCTGACCATTTTTATTTTGTGCAGATACTTTTTTACGGATGGCATCTAACGAACCCAGTGATTTTTTAGGTTCGGTCTGCCCCTGTACTGTTTCTATGGTAACTTTTTTTTCAATGCGCTGTTCAGGTTCTTCAATAATCAGTTTAGCTTCCGATTTTTTTTCAATGACAGGCTTGTTTATAACCGGCGCTTCCTGTTGCTCTTTAACCCTGATTGGCTGAATAGATTTAAATGCCACCGGTTTTGTGGCTTCAACTACTTTTTTTTTTGAAACGGCTCCATCATTGTTAACCATTTCTACAGCCTGCAACAGGTAACAGAGTTTAATAATGGCCAGTTCAACATGCAGGCGTTTGTTGCGTGCCTGCTTGTAATTTATTTCTGCTTCGTTCAATAAATTTAATGCGGCAATTAACCAGCCCATTGAAATCTGTTGTGCAGCCTGTAAATATTTTTGTTTAAAATCATCGGCCACTTCAAGTAATATCGCCGCTTTTGCATCTTTACTCACCAGCAGGTTTCTTATAAATTCGCTATACCCTTCCAATAAAGTATCACCTTCAAAACCTTTGCGGTTTATTTCATCGTATAGCAGCATGGCATCGCTCAAATGCTGTTGCTGCATACAATCCAGCATTTTAAAATAATAATCTTCATCCAGAATATTCAGGTGCTCTAAAGTATTGCTGTAGGTTAATTCACCGTTACTGAAACTTACAATTTTATCCAGGATGCTTAAAGCATCACGCATGCAGCCTTCGCTTTTTTGTGCAATCACATGCAGGGCAGCACGCTCGGCTTTTATATGTTCCTTTCCACAAATCTCCTGCAGGTGTTCAATGGTATCGTTGTTGGTAATTCTTTTAAAGTCGAAAATCTGACAGCGGCTGAGGATGGTTGGAAGTATCTTATGCTTTTCTGTTGTTGCCAAAATAAAAATGGCATAAGGTGGCGGTTCTTCCAGCGTTTTTAAAAATGCGTTGAAGGCCGATGAACTAAGCATGTGAACCTCATCCACTATATACACTTTGTATTTGCCGGCCTGCGGTGCAAAGCGAACCTGCTCTACCAGGCTGCGGATGTCATCTACAGAGTTATTACTGGCCGCATCCAGTTCATGAATATTCATGGATGTTCCTGCATCAAAAGAAACACAACTGTTGCAGGTATTGCAGGCTTCGCCTTCGGGTGTTTGATTTTCGCAATTGATGGTTTTTGCTAAAATACGGGCACAGGTTGTTTTGCCAACACCCCTGGGACCACAGAACAAAAATGCATGCGCCAGCTGATTATTTTTGATCGCATTTTTTAACGTGGTAGTAATATGCGCCTGACCAACCACCGTTGAAAAATTCTGTGGCCTGTACTTTCTTGCCGATACAATAAACTTATCATCCATACGCTGCTAATTTCGGTAATCTAAATTGTAAAAAAGAATTTGTTTTTCTACGATCTTATTCTAAAAAAGGGTGGCGCTTAAATTCCTTCGTTCTGTCGAATAAATATCTATACGTTGTAAGATTCCGGGAACGGAAGGTATCGCCCAGGCTTTCGGCTACATTAAGCATTTTGATATTAAAATCACCGATCCACTGCATTTCATATTCAGTGTACAGCAAAGGATCTACCTGCACTATTCTTGAACATTCACCAATAATATAGGCATCAATACCTTTACCCTGCCATTCGGGTACTACTCCAAATACCACACCTATAAATTTTTTGGATGGCCTGAATTTCTGCCGCCACACAAATTCCAGTTTTTGCAATAATCCAAATTTGCCGTTCAGGTGTTTAAAGTACTGGTTAATATCTGGCAGGTTTATGAACATGGCAATGGCAACGCCTTTGTAATAGGCAAAATAAATGACCTTTTCATCCATCACCGGTTTCATTTTTTTAAACATCAGCAACACCTGCTCCTTACCCATTTCCTTTAAACCCCCGTGGCCCGCCCAGGCTTTATTATACACTTCCACAAAATCAGCTGCATATTTTTCAAGGTTGCTTTTATTGATGATGCTGAAGCTGATATCGGGATCTTCATCATGCACCTTATGCCGGTCAAGAATTTTTTGAGCCAGTTTCTTGCCGGCATCCAGCCCAAAACAAACCTGGTTGTAAAATGGTTTAAATCCGTAATTTTCAAATAGCGTAATATAGTATGGCGGGTTATAGTTCATGCAATAGAGCGGTGGTGTAAAACCTTCTGTAATTAATCCCCACCAGCGGTCGCGTTCGCCAAAGTTAACAGGACCATCCATGGCTTGCATACCATGCTGCATAAGCCATTGCCTCGCACTATCAAATAAAATATCTGTAGCTTCCTGATTATTGATGCATTCAAAAAAGCCCATGCCACCAACCGGCACATCATCGCCCTTGTTCTTATATTTTTTATTGGTAAATGCTGCAATGCGGCCAATTAATTTACCTGCATCGTCTTTTAAAATCCAGCGTATCACTTCGCCAAAGCGAAAAGCCTTGTTCTTTTCTTTATCAAATACCTCATTAATATCTTTGTCCAACGGGCGAATCCAGTTGGGGTCGTTTTTATTAAGTTGAACTGCTACCTGCAGAAATTCTGCTGCGGTTGTGCTGTCTGTTACTGGTATTAGCTGCATGAGTTTATTTAAAGCGCAAATTTATGATTTTAGAGGGGAATGAAAGCAAGGTAAAAAACTTACATGAATACCTGATTATTTCAGCAATGCGTCTACCTTAATCAATCTAAAATTCAATTTTATTCGTTTGTTTTGTACTGTCAACACAAAGTTCAGTGATCATAATTATGAAACGAAAATTTATTGCCTATACTATTGCAAGCCTCATTTTCAACTTTGGTTTTACTAAAGCATTTGCACAGGATAATACTGAACAAAAAATAAGGAATGTAGCATATGGTACTTTCAAATCCAGCAAAATGGATGTGTATTTGCCCGCCAACAGAAATGCAAAAACACCTTTTGTAATTCTAATACATGGCGGTGCATGGATAATGGGAGACAAATTTTTGAGTACCGCTGTACAGGAAGCAATGCTGGTAAAAGGTATAGCAAGCATTAACATCAACTATCGTTTTGCCGATAACCTGCAAATACACTATTCCGAAATGCTTGCCGATATTGACAGTGCTGTTAACTACTGTATTGCACACGCTGCTGAATGGAATACCCGTACAAATGGTTTCATAACTTCGGGTCACAGTGCAGGAGGACACCTTGCTTTATTGTATGCTTACAGCACTAGTAAAAACATCAGTGCTATTATTGCCGAAGCCGCACCAACTGATATAACAGATACTGCTTTCCTGAATTATCAAACCCGTATAGGTATGATAAGCGTTGTTGAAAAAATGGCAAATGGTAAATATATTCCTGGTAAGCCTCAACCACCAGGATACAAGGCATCAAGCCCTTTATATCAAGTAAAAAATATCCCGGTCTTATTAATACACGGCACTCTTGATAAAACAGTTCCTTATTCGCAGTCGGTTAAGCTGGACAGCCTTTTACAATCAAAAAATATCGTTCATAAATTTTTGCCGATTGAAGGCGCAGGCCACGATCTTAATCTTAATGACCCAAAAACAAAGAACTTGATAAATGATGAAATGATAACCTGGGCTATTAAATACGGTAATTAAAGTAAAGCCATAATGCCAGCTTCTGCCTTACCATAAAATTGTATAGAACTTATTATTTTTACCGCACTTTAATCATAGCCTTCACCTGCTGCATAGGCCCGTTTTGCAAACGAGCATAGTAAACACCTGCAGGCAACGGGCCACTATCGTAATTGTAAGTGTACGACCCGGCCGGAAGATCAGCATCTACAGGGATTTTAACCAAACGGCCCATGGTATCAAATATCTGTAAAAGTGTATGCCCGCCATCGGTTTTATATTTAATGACGGTTGATTGTGTGAATGGCGTGCCCCATATCTCCAGATAGCTTGTACCCGCAGTAACTGGTGGCAGTGGATTACAGGTTGCGTTATTCACCAATGCCAGTTGCTGAAAATCTTTCAGCATGATCTGTTGCAGATCTGCATTTTTTACACATAACCAGTCCTGCATCAGCGATGCATACACACTTCTGAAATCGTACTGCATTGGTATATTATCATTCACATTCGCATTAGCCGGAATGGCCGGATTATCGCCCCACACTTTTGGTATCACATTCTTACCAAATAAAAACATAGGCGCTGCTGCACCATGATCGGTACCGGTGCTGCTGTTACTTTTTATACGGCGGCCAAATTCAGAAAATGTCATACCTACCACTCTTTCCTCAACGCCTAAAAATTTCAAATCATCCTGAAATGCTTTAATGGCATCACTAACATTTTTTAATAAAGTGGCATGACTGCCTACAGTTGTATCTGTTGTGCTGGTTTGTAAAGAATGGGTATCAAAACTTCCATAACTCACCATATAAATTTTTGTCTTCAATCCGCCTTTAACCAGGCGGGCTACAATTTTAAGCTGATCGGCCAGTGAATTATTTGCAGGGTATACCGCCTGCTGTGTTACCGCATTGGCAGCCGCTTTTACTACCGTTGAATATGCGGATGTTTGTTTGGCAACAAGCCGGATATATTTTAATTCTTTGCCTGCATTGGTGTTTGGTGCAGGATCTTCCACACCAGCCAGCAAATTATAAAAACTGGTAGGGTTACTGATGCTCATACCCATGCTAACTGCGGGCCCCTGAAAAGTTAAAGAGGTGGTTGAGCCAATTTGTATTCCCAACGGATCGGGCATGGTATTGTTTGGATAACCCACCGGAAAATTGGGATACTCGTAATTTAAAAACCGCCCACCCCATCCATTTACAATAACCTGATTACTGTCCGATGCACTCATCCATATATCGGTTGCACGAAAGTGTGAAAAGTTGGGTGTTGGATAACCGGCAGCCTGCACCACACTTAGTTTACCTTCGTCGTACAATGCCTTCATACCGGTCATTGCAGGGTTTAAACCCGTTTTTGCAGTCAGCTGTAAAATTTTATTTTCAGGTATGGCAATATTGCTTCTTGCATTAAAATAGTTGCTGTAATTTTCTATCGGTATCACCGTATTCAACCCATCGTTACCGCCGCTTAACTGCACAATCACCAATACATGATCGTTTGGCGTACTGCCATTTAATAATTGGGCCAGCGGCGATTCGGCACCAAAGGCTTTTATTGAAAACCCATTGATGACAGTTGGCAGAACAACGGCCGGAACGGATGTGCGTAAAAAGTCTCTACGTTTCATTAATTAAGTTTGGCCCCCTCTAGCTCCCCCAAGGGGAGAACTATCAAAGCGATGAATGAATTAAACATTTCAATTTATTCTTTCCAATTAAGCTAATTGGTATTCTGCCAGTTTCAGTAAATATTGATACAGGCTATTCAGTTTTGTTTTTACAATGGTTGCATTAGTCATGTCATTTGGATTGGCGATCCAGGCGGTCCAGGCATTGGTCCAGTAGGTATCATTCGTTTGTCCGCCCAAAATAATATCTTTCTTCAACTGATCTTTTGAGGCCTGTGTTAATGGCAGACGGAATAAATAAGTTATTGAATCGCTGATGAGCGCATTCGGATCTCCGGGATTGGGTAACGACTTTGCAAAAATGGTTGGGTCAATAACTATTTTTTTGCCGCTTCGGGTAAATCCAGATGTTAACATCACATCGGTAAATTGATTCCGCTTGGGGAAAGTATCTGAGTTTATCCATATTTCATAATACTGCGGCTGTTGATAGTAAGGCGACCAACCGGCCACATTTGGCGGGTCGCCAATGTATTGCTGAAAAGTATAAGAAAGTTGATTAAGAATAAGCCACATATTGTAAGCGCCCACATAATCGGTTGTTGCATTTGGGAATACCACCCCAAATTCCCTGCAGGTACCAACTAAAATATCTACCGGGCTTTTTATCTGGCATCCCTGGTTAAGTACATCAAAAAAATGTTCACTTTTAAATAAAGCATCTAAAACAGGTTTTATCTCGTAATTATTTGTTCTGAAAATTTGTGCCAGTGGTGCAATTACATTTGCTTCTGTTGCAGCATCCATTTCGTAATACACAAACCAGCGGTATAGCTTACGGCAGATATGTAAAGAAGGATCGTTAATAGACAAAAGCATATTTACAAGATCTGTCAATTCCAGGTCGCCGGCAGTGGCCCCTGTACGGCCAGTAATTACTGTGTTGTTATAAAAAGCCGAAAACTGTTTATTGGTTGCATCGTGACGTGATGAAGTGAACACCGAAGTATTGGCAGTACCATTTACCTGCCAGCCGGTCAATACTTTTGCTGCAGCTTTTACATCGGCTTCGGCATAACCCTGTGTAGCATTGTCTGCACCTTTACCTACTACAAACAGTTCCTGTAATTCCCTACCGTAATTTTCATCAGGTGCAGTGTTGGTATTAAGGTAACCATTTTGATAACGCAACATGCCGGTATTAATGGTCATATCTTTTATAAACTGCTTAAAATTACCGAGGGCATTTTTCCTCAAGACGGTATTGTTCTGGTAGCACCATATTGCCCTTCCGATTACGTCGGTTTCTGTAGCAAAATGATTGTGCCAGAAAAGCGTCATTTTCTCCAGGATATTTCTATCCTGGTTAACAATCTGCCCCATCCACCAGTTTCGGTACGAGTTGGTTCTGTTTGAATCTACACTACCATCATTGGTATTAACATTAACCCAGGTTTGCCCGGCAACTATTGCGTTATCCGGATCGGTAGGGTCAACTGAATTGGTATAATTTTTTACAGGAGGTGCTGGGGTAAACTGCGCTAATGGCACGTTCAGCAAAGCATCAACTGCCTGGTTCATGGTCATAGCTTTAAAAAAATCCACATCGGCCTTTGTAGCACCAAACATGGTTCTTTTTAAAAGATGAATCACTTCATTTACCGTCCAGGGACCGGTATAGGCATTTATACCACTTTCTGTTCTGGTTGGTGAAGTCCCGATAGCGATCGGGACAAAAGGTGCAGCATTTTTTTTGGTTTTGCCCGCTGTAAGAAAGTCTCTTCTGTCCATAGCAGTTAATTTGGTGACTACAATTTATAAAAAATTACGACTAATTTGAGCTGGTAAAGTTTAATCAGGGAGGGTATTTACATTAATATGATTACGTACCTGCACATAACGCTGCCACCGTGTTATTTATTTTGCTGTGCTGAAGTTATAATTATTATTGGATATTTTCAATAATTCCTGCAATGCCCTGTCCGCCCCCAACACAGGCGGTTACAATGCCATATTTTTTATTAAGCCTCTTCAAGTCGTTAGTTATTTGTATGGTTAATTTGCAACCTGTACAACCCAAAGGATGCCCCAATGCAATAGCACCGCCATTAATATTTACAATTTCAGGATTTAATTCCAATGTTCTGATAACCGCCAGTGCCTGGGAGGCAAAAGCTTCATTTAATTCTATCAGATCAATATCGGCAAGCGTCATACCTGCCTGTTTTAATACTTTGGGTACTGCTTCAACAGGACCTACACCCATAATGCGTGGATGCACACCGGCGCTGGCACAATTCACCAAACGGGCAATGGGTTTTAAGCCCAGTTCATTCAGCATTTTTTCGCCCATAACAATCACAAAAGCTGCGCCATCACTGGTTTGAGAAGAGTTACCTGCAGTAACCGATCCACCCATAGCAAAAGCTGGCTTTAATTTTGCCAGTCCTTCAGGCGATGTATCAGCACGTACACCTTCATCGGTATCAACTATATAATCCCGTTTTTGCTTTTTGCCTTTTGCATCCACATAAATTTCGTTCACCGTCATGGGTAAAATACCCGATTTAAAATATCCTTCCTTAATTGCATTGCCAGCTTTCAGATGACTGTTATAACTAAAAGCATCCTGGTCTTCTCTGCTTACATTATATTCTTTGGCCACCGCTTCGGCAGTAAGGCCCATGCTTAAATAATAATCGGGCTGTGTTTCAGCAATGGTATAAGATGGAACCGTTTTCCATCCCGCCGTAGGAACCATCGTCATACTTTCGGTACCACCAGCAATAATACATTCAGCCATACCGCTGCGGATCTTTGCAGTTGCCATGGCAATACTTTCCAGTCCGCTGGCGCAATACCGGTTGATGGTAATACCCGGTGCATGAATACCCACAGCTCTTGCAGAAATCATCCTGCCCACCTGTAAGCCTTGTTCTGCCTCAGGTACAGCATTACCAACAATTACATCGTCCACTCTTTTTACATCAAGCTGTGGCACAGTTGCCAGCAAACCTTTAATTACATCTACCGCCAAATCATCGGGCCTGTAAAAACGAAACCCGCCTTTTTTACTTTTGGTAATGGCTGTTCTGTATCCTGCTACTATGTATGCTTCCTGCATGATAAAATGTTTGTGGTTTTGGGTTTTCAGTTTTGGGTTAGGGGCTTTTTTCTGCAAAGAGCCAACAGTAAACCCGAAACACTAAACTCAAAGCCGATTTAGTTGTTTATGCAACTTTATATACCAAAGTTATAATTTCTGAGCGAAAACAAAAAAATGATTACAGTAATGCCGATTATGCCAGTTTTTGTTCAATTACTCTTAACTATCGGCATAATAGCCTCTAAGATTTAATCACTGGCTTCGCCATTTTCATAAATCAAGATGGTATTACTTATTTTTGGGGGCAAATGTATAAAGTACTACGTTCCATTTTATTTTGCTTTGATCCTGAGTGGGTTCACTATTTTTCGATGAATGGAATGAAGTTTTTATGCAGGGTTGGCTTTATTAAGAAGTTAATTGCTTCAAGCTTTAAGCCACACGGCAAAAATCTTCAATATTCAATATTCAATATTCAATTTCCAAACAGGGTTGGCCTGGGTGCTGGTTTCGATAAAAATGCCAAATACTTGAACGAACTGGAAGCCCTCGGTTTTGGGTTTATAGAAATTGGGACAGTAACTCCACTGCCACAAGCCGGAAACGACAAACCCCGTTTATTTCGTTTACCAAAAGATAAAGCACTCATTAACCGCATGGGATTTAACAATGATGGGGTGGAAGCAATTGCTAATAGGTTAGAGACCTGGAAATTAAAAAACGAACAACGAACAACAAAAAACAGGCAACGACTTATCATAGGCGGCAATATTGGCAAAAACAAACTCACTCCCAACGAAGATGCCTGGAAGGATTATGAAAAATGCTTTTTAGCATTGCATGATTATGTGGATTATTTTGTGGTGAATGTAAGCAGTCCCAACACGCCGGGATTAAGAGAATTGCAGGAGAAAGATGCGCTTCATAAAATATTAACGAACCTGCAAAATCTAAACACCTCACAGAGCTCTGCGGGTAAACTTCTAAACCCAAAATCAATTCTTTTAAAAATCGCTCCTGATCTTACACAGGAACAGATTGACGATGTAATTGATCTGGCTTTACAAATAAAATTAGATGGCCTGGTTGCCTCAAACACCACCATCAGCAGAGACAATCTCACAACTCACAACTCACAACTCAAAAAGATTGGAGCTGGCGGTTTAAGTGGCTTACCTGTAAAAACAAGAAGCACAGAGATTGTAAAATATATTCATCAAAAAACCGGCGGGCAAATACCAATTATTGCAAGCGGTGGTATATTTACAGGCGCAGATGCAAAAGAAAAATTAGATGCAGGTGCATCATTGATACAGGTATGGACCGGTTTTATTTACGAAGGGCCGGGTATTGTTAAACAAATTTGCAAAGCATTATAATTAAAGATGGAATATTTATTTACTTCAGAAAGTATCATTAGTTTTTTTGTCCTCGTCGTGCTTGAAGTAGTGCTGGGCATTGATAACGTTATTTTCGTAAGCATCATACTCAATCGTTTAGAAAAAATAAAAGATCAGAAAAAAGCACGCCGCATGTGGATGATCACCGGCATCATTTCACGTAGTTTAATGTTGATGGGCCTTGGCTGGCTGCTTACGCAAAAAGGCAAAGCAGTTTTTACTGTTTTTAATAAGGGGTTCGATCTTGCCAGTATTGTAATGCTGGCTGGCGGTGTATTTCTCATCTATAAATCGGTGATGGAAATTCATGGAAAACTGGAAGGAGAAGACCCGAATACTGCAAATCAAAAAACTAAAAAACTTTCACTTGGTAATGCTATCGGACAAATTATTTTGATTGACGCAGTTTTTTCTTTTGATAGTATCATCACCGCGGGCGGTACGGCAAAGCATGTAGAAATTATGATTGCCGCAGTTGTTATTGCCATGATCATTATGTTTTTATTCAGTCCCGCCATTTCTTCATTTATTCACAAACATCCTACTTTAAAAATGCTGGCACTTTCATTTTTGGTAATGATTGGCCTCAGTTTAATTATTGAGGGATGGGATAGCGAAGCGGCAGAGCATCTTCATCTGAAAAACTATATTTATTTTGGAATGGCATTTTCTTTTGGCGTAGAAATACTGAATATGGTAATGCGCAACCGGATGAAGAAAAACAGGGTGGTTACGCTGAATGAACCGGTACTTCCGGATGAGAAAGAAGAATTTTCAGATGAGGCAAAGTAACGTTGCAGCCACTATTCCCGCTGTCTCTGTTCTTAACCTTGTACTACCAAGGCCTACAGCGCTGAAATGATTTTGCAATGCCAGCCCAACTTCATCGTTTGTAAAATCTCCTTCAGGGCCAATTAAAATAATTTTAGACGAAAGCGATTCGTTATTAAGATCGGATAAACTTCGTTTGGCATTATCAATACAATGTGCAATAAATTTTTGTTGCTGTGCAGATGATTGCACAAGTTTATTGAATTTTGTTGGCTCTTGCAAAACAGGCAACCAGCATTGCTGAGATTGCAGCATAGCACTTATTAAAATGCTTTTCATCCTGTCAAACTTAAAAACAGTTTTTTCTGTTCGGCTGCAAACAAGCGGTATAATTTCTGTTACTCCAATCTCTGTTGCTTTTTCCAGAAACCATTCAAAGCGGGTATTATTTTT
>JBBQLS010000053.1:0-19791 GCA_038328115.1 Chitinophagales bacterium | reverse complement strand
CGGGCATTCGTTTTCACCAGCAACTAAAAGACCTTAATTTTTCCTGTTGCATAGGTGGCATTCCACCCGTATCTGAGGATTTAAAACAACAATACTTCTCCCCGCTTCAATTAAAAAACTTTAACAGCCCTGGTATTTTGTATGGCTGCATAGCGGGTATAGATGCATGGAAAGATGCAGGCCTCTCAATTGATGAAAACAGCCATGCTGACTGGAATAGCGGAACGGTGTTTGGAACCGGAAGTTCATCTGTTGAAAAATTACGTGAATCATTTTACAAGATAGATGCAGGTCATGTAAAAACACTTGGCAGCACGGCAGTAGTGCAAACGATGGTAAGCGGTGTATCTGCTTACCTGGCGGGCATACTGGGCCTGGGTAACCTGGTTACCAGCAACTCATCGGCCTGTTGCACAGGAACAGAAGCCATATTGATGGGCTTTGAAAGAATACAATCTGGCAAAGCAAAACGCATGCTGGTGGGTGGATGCAGTGATGATGGACCGTATATATGGGGAGGCTTTGATGCCATGAAAGTGACGAGCTACAAACATAATGATGATCCCGAAAAAGCATCCCGCCCAATGAGTGCCACTGCAAGCGGCTTTGTGCCAGGCAGTGGTGCAGGAGCTTTGCTACTGGAATCGTTGGAGAGTGCTATTGAACGGGGTGTAAAAATTTACGGCGAAATTTCAGGAGCAGCCATAAATGCAGGCGGCCAGCGTGGAAGCGGCAGCATGACGGCACCAAATAATGAAGCCGTGCAACGCTGCATAAAAAATGCCATTGACAATGCTGGCATTCATCCCGCTGAAATTGATTTGATAAACGGCCACTTAACGGCAACCATTAAAGATGCAGCAGAAATAAATAACTGGGCAACTGCCTTAAACAGAAAAGGAGATGATTTCCCATATATACATTCATTAAAAGGAATCACTGGGCATTGCCTGGGTGCTGCAGGTGCCATTGAAAGTGTTGCTGCTATTTTATGTCTGGATGGCGATTATATTTTTCCTTCTATAAATTGCGAAGATATTCATCCGGATATTGCTGCCATCATCAATTCACAAAAAATACCCCAAACACTTTTAGAGAATAATAAATTGCAGGTGATAGCAAAGGCCAGCTTTGGCTTTGGCGATGTAAATGCCTGTCTCATTTTTAAAAAATACTGTGTATGACAAACGAAGACTTAATAGATAAACTGAAAGCAATTGTAAAGCCTTACGTGAAGAACGAAGAAGGATTTAATAACCTGAATGAAAATACCGATTTTCTGAATGACCTCAAAATCAATTCGGCAAATCTGGTAGATGTTATTCTTGACATTGAAAACGAATTTGATATTTTGATAGACAATGACTCGATGGAAAAAATGTTGAATGTAAAGGCTGCCATGGAAATAATAACAACCAAACTAAGCGAAAAATGACAGGTAATGATATAGTAGATATGACCGTAGCGGCTACGGAAAGCAACTGGAAAAGGAAGGGTTTTCTTGAAAAAATATTCACTCTTCAGGAACAGGATTATATTGCAGACTCATCTGCACCTGATGAAATGGTTTGGAAGTTATGGACCATGAAAGAAAGTGCTTACAAAGCTTATACAAGGGAATATAGTGGGCGGTTTTATGCCCCGCAGAATTTCAGTTGTACCCTATTATCCGCTACCACAGGTCTTGTCTTGTTCAACAATATCTGTTATCAAACAAATACGATCTCTGCAAAAGACTTTATCTATAGTATTGCCCGGCCGACAGGAGTTAAAAAAGCCAACCTCATTAATTCGTATTTTTATTTGCCACAATCACACCATTACAAACCACAATCATTCATCTATAAAAAAATAATCGCCTGCTATACTTCTGTTACCGGCGAAATAAAAAAAGACTTAGCCGTTGTGAAAGACAAAAATGGAATTCCATTTTTAAATTACGACTATGATCTGCAGATACCCATTTCAATCACTCATCACGGGCAATTTGCAGCCTTTACTATTCATTAGTAAAAAAATACTGCTTACTTTATTGTTGCGTCAGCTTCCCTGATAAGTTTAAAATGAGCTTTTATCTGCGCCAGAAATTTTCTTCCTTTTTGAAAAGGCCAGGGCTTAATACCCTGCCCCGTATTGTATTTGCATATCTGATACAAAGCTTTCCAGTGTTTTAAAATTTCTTTATACGCACCAATCAACGTGTAACCGGTATCATAAAAATGATTGGGCTCGGCACCACAACCATTGTATTCAAGTATAGTAAAATTTCTGCCATTTTTTAAATCCTCTACGTTCGTACACATTATATCGTAACGACCGTAAAAAAAGTCATTAATACCAAGACTTATCTCATCAAAAATAGCTATCAGTTTGTCATCAATATGCGCTTTCAAATCTATAAAATGGGCTCCCCTGTTGTGATTGGCAGCATAACTCAGCATATATTTTTCACCGGCAGGTATAATGGTTTTTAAATGATCTTTATGCTTGCTGAACATTTCTGCCAACCTTTTTTGCGCCTTCGGATGTTGCAGAATCAACCGTTCCAGTGTATCTGTTCCAGTGCCGGTAACCTGCAAAGGTATCTTATGTAAAAAGCCGGTAACGGTTCCCTTTTTTTGCTGCGGATGACGGATATAAAACACACTTACTTCCATTGGATAACTCACCAGGGCCTGCACAATATATTCAACCGGAATTTTAGCATGGTAGTTTTGCAAATCCGTTTCGGTATCAATTTTACGGAACAATATTCCCTGACAGCCAACTTCGGGTTTCACAATAAACGGATAGCTAATACTGCTGCTTTTCAGATTCTCTTTCAGCTTATCAAAATCCTGTCCTGGTAAAACATCAAAAGTGGTGGGATATAAATGTTTTGGCAGCAGATCGTACATCTCTCTTTTAGGCTCACCATCCATGCCACCAAAAGTTATTTTGGGATTGCTGGGAGTAAAAAACCAAAATGACCATGACCTTAGCATATACCAGCCCCACACCGGCACAATAGGTGCATAAAGCAATTTAAAAGGCCAGGCCTCCCAGTTTGTAATTCGGTTAAAGAGTTTTCTCACATCTCATTGATTGCTGCGAAGATATTTAAAAGAAATGTGTTTCCCACAAAGCCACTAAGTCCACAAAGTTTTTTTCTTTGTGTACTCCGTGGCTTTGAGGCATTTATAACAATGCTTCAGTCGTTTTAGTTAGACTTGAATGACTTATTTTTGCAAGACAGTATTAGTTTTCTTTAACTAACTTTCAAGGATAAAAATTTATTATATGCATGTTCCAACAATGGCAGAAATGATGGCGAAAGGTGAAAGCCCCGAAGTTTTATTTTGGGTAGGCTGCGCCGGAAGTTTTGACCAGCGGGCACAAAAAATAACCAAGGCATTTGTAACCATACTGCAAAAAGTTGGCATTAACTATGCCATACTCGGCAAAGAAGAAATGTGTACCGGCGACCCGGCCCGCCGTGCCGGGAACGAATTTATGTTTCAGATGATGGCTTACCAGAATATTCAGATTTTAAATGGGTATGGTATTAAAAAAATTGTAACTGCCTGTCCGCATTGTTTTAATACGTTGAAAAACGAATACCCGGAACTGGGCGGCACTTACGAAGTCATTCATCATGCCACTTTTTTACAGCAGTTAATTGATGAAGGAAAAATTAAAATGACCGAGGGCGGTATTTTTAAAGGCAAAAAAATTACGTACCATGATAGTTGCTACCTGGGCCGTGCCAATAATATTTATGAAGCACCCCGCAAGGTTTTAGAAGCACTGGATGTTTCTTTGGTTGAGATGAAACGCTGCCGCAGCAATGGTTTATGCTGTGGTGCCGGCGGTGCCCAAATGTGGAAGGAAGAAGAAAAAGGCGATATCCGCATAAATATTGAACGCACTAATGAAGCTATTGAAACCGGTGCATCTGTTATTGCAGCAGCCTGCCCGTTTTGCAATACCATGATGACGGATGGCGTTAAAAACAGCAATAAGGAAGATGAAGTGCAGGTGTTAGATATTGCGGAGTTGGTTGCATCTGCGATGCAAGGATAGAACACGGATGACGCAGATTGAACGGATTATCACGGATTACTTTCAAATTATTTCTGCATTCAGTTTTCTTAACTTTACCAAATGAATTTAGATTTTACAGAACATCTTCCCGAAGATTTTAACGATAGCTCCCGTGTATGGATCTATCAAAGCAGCCGTTTATTTTTCATCAGCGAAGCACTTGAAATGGAAGACATGCTAAACGCATTTGCTGCCAACTGGAAAAGCCATGGTACACCGGTAAAAGGATTTGCCAATTTATTTTTTGGGCAATTCATTGTGCTAATGGCCGATGAAACTGCCACCGGTGTGAGTGGTTGCAGCACCGACAGCTCCGTACATCTTATTAAAACTATTGAAGAGAAATATAAAGTGCAGATGTTTGACAGGCAAAACCTGGCATTTATTGTAAAAGATAAAATTGAGCTGCTGCCCATGAACCAATTGGAATATGCGGTTGAAAATAACTTCATCAATGCAGATACTTTGTATTTCAACAATACTGTCTTATCTAAAAAAGAAATGATTGAGCAATGGATAATACCGGTTAAAGATAGCTGGCTGGGAAAACGTGTAAATTTTAGCAAAAAAACAAATCAATAACCGCTGTTATTTCTTCTGCAACTTCTTCAGTAATGCTTCCCTGCCTGATGGCTTCACATTCTTTTTAAACACGTAACTCAGTACAATACGGTAATTGCGGGTGTTGGTTGTACTGTAACTTTCCAGGTTAAAATTACTGCCGTAGGTATAATTTGTATTACGCTGCTGGCGAAAAGGGTCAATTAAATTGAGCGTAACAATTATTCTTTTTTTAAAGAACTTCCGCTGCACACCAATGTTCATGCTTAAGGTACTTGCAACCCTGCCCTGCGGGTTTGCAAAACGGTTAAAAGTAAAGCTGGCATTGGCATTCATCAAATCGGTAAACTGGTAGCCACCGTTCAGAGTAGAAAAAAACGAACCTCCATTTCTGAAATACCGCACATTCCGGTCAAAAGCACTGTACACATTATAGGAGTATCCAAAACTTAAATTTGCTTTCGCTTTTTTCGTGAGTGTATATCCGCCCCATAAACTGGCTTCGTACTCTTTTCGTCCGCTTATGTTTTGCCAGGTGGTAAAAGTGCTGCCATCTGCCTGTAATGTTCTTATTGAACTGTAAATATGCTGCAATGCATTGTAACCAACCGAGGCGTTAATATTGTAAAGCTTGTTCCACTTGCCAACACTCCAATCAAAATTATCGGCATAATATGGCTGCAGGTATGGATTGCCCGATCGTGTGTTGTAAGGATCGGCATAATCCAGGCTTGGGTTTAACTCAGTCAGCCTCGGCCTTTGTACAGTTCTTCTGTAGGCAAAATTAATGTTCACATTGTTCTTCCACTTTTTCATCACTGTAACAAAAGGCAAAAAAGACCAGTAATTATTTACATAATGGTTGCTGTTGTACTTTATGTCGAAATGGGTTTCAGTATATTCAGGCTGCAGGCCTGCACTTATAAAAAAATCAGGTACAATATCATACCGTATTGCTGCCCGTAAACCGTACATGGTTTGATGAAACAGAAAATCATTACTCAGCAGTTCATTCTTTACAAAAACATTTTCGGGCTTTTTCATAAAAGCCGTATTCAGTATATTGTGGTTATTGTACCGGTTATAAGTAGCCCCCGTATTAAGCGACCACTTTTTTGATTTTAACGGCTTATCATAATTAATACGCAGGCTGATGGTATTGTTTTTACTGCTGGTGTTTTGTTGTTGAGTTGAATCTGAGCCAGTGGGTGTGTTATCAGGATTCAGGTATTCCTGGTAAAAATCTCTTCCATTGGCATATTCATTATAATTAAGCCCGCTGATAATCCGGAGCACTGTTCCAGGGGTTTTTCCCTTGTGTGTGTATGTAAGATTAAATCCCGGGCTGCGGTTTGTATTATCGGTTCCGGTAATGCGGTTGCTTAATTTACATACCTGGTAAAAGCGGTTTAAACTGCTGTATCCGGCGTTGCTTTCGCTAATAGCATTGCTGCCGTTGTATTGGGTTGTAAAGTTCAGGCTTTGGCGTTTGTTTAGGTCGTAATCCACGCTCAGCCTAAAGTTTGGCCGGTAACTGTTGTTGTGGCTTTCTGCAACTGTATTAAAGTAATTAGTTGAATCTATATAAATATTCTGCCGGTTACTGTAGCTGCTCCCGTTAAATATGCTATACCCGTAACCGGCTGAAAAATTCAAGGCTACCTTATTTTTACGGTAGCTTATATTACCATTGAGGCCTGCCTCGCCACGGGTACCGTAGTTCATATTTATTTTGGCATTAAATCCTACTTTCCCTTTTTTGGTTACAATATTTATTACCCCTCCCCGTTCATTGGCGTACTGCGGCGGCGGCGTTATCATCACTTCAATCCTTTCTATCATACTTCCCGGCATACTTTCCATCAGGTCCTGTAGTTGTTTGGCATCCAGTTCCACCGGCTTATCATCAATAAGAATTTTTACTTCTTTACCCTTCAGCAGTATTTTGCCATCATTGTCCACATTCACCAGCGGTGTTTGTTTCAGCAGTTCGGTGGTGGTTGCACCCGAACTCAATGCAGATTCGCCGGTATTGAAAATAATCTTACCGTCTTTGTTTTCTATCAATGGCTTTTCGGCATACACAATTACTTCGTTCATCAATGCCGAATTTTTATTAAGCTTAATATCATTCAGGTCAAAATCAAACCGCTCGGCCCTGATGTAAATACTGTCGATGGTTAATGGCCGGTATCCTACGGCGCCAACCCGAAGCCGGTAATATCCAAAACCAAGTTTATCAAAAAGAAATTCGCCATTTTTAAGGCTTAACAGATTTTGCACGCTTGCAGTGTCCTGCAGCAACTGCATGCTTACAGCGGCACCCTCAATAGCTTTGTTGTTATCGGCATCCATAATGCTGCCAATAACCAGCCCGCTGGCAGCTTGCGTGTTTTGAGCGGAAACATCAACAGCAATTAAAAGAGAAGCCAGAAAAATAGTAAGTAATAAAATATGCTTCATATATGAATAAGCAAAAATAGTGATTGATTCAATCAGGATTTCTTTAATTGTATGAACGGATTCATCTCCCTATATCGGGATTTAGCCACCCGTTTTTACCGCTGAAATATTTTCTTATGGCAGTTTATGCCAGTATGCTTATTTTTATCCAATCTAAAAAAATGAAATTATATGAAGCGAATCGTGTTTTCGATTATGTTAGCCGGCATTACTATTATTCCGGCAATCAGTTTTGCGCAAACAGGTAAAGATCCTGATCCTGTGCAAAGTGCTAAAAACAGGGCAAAAGCAGCCGAAGAGGCAAAAACAAGAACTTCCGACGGTCCACCAAACCCCACAGGATCAGGTAACACTAAAAATGGACCTGTAACTGTGTCTGGTCCAGCTACCGTTGTAGGTGTTCCTAAGGTTAATTCATCAACCAGAAAATTTATTGATCCTGCCAATATGGATCTTTCAGTAAAGCCAGGTGATAATTTTTACCTGTACGCCAATGGCACCTGGATAAAAAAGACGCCAATTCCGGCATCTAAAACCCGTTGGGGAAGTTTTGATGCGTTGGCCGAAGAAAGTTCACAGGCGCTGAAAGGTCTGTTGGAAGACGCTGGAACAAACCCAAAAGCAAAGGCTGAAAAATCTGAATGGGGAAGCCTGATGAAACGTGTGGGCGATTATTATGCCAGTGCTATGGATAGTGTTGCCATTGAAAAGCTGGGATACAAACCCATTAAGCCTTACCTGGATGCCATAACGGCGTTAAGTTCTAAAGCGCAGGTTTTAAAATATGCAAACACGTTACGTGCACAAACAGTTGCGTCGCCTTTTTACCGTATTGGTGTTGGGCAGGATGCAAAGGATGTAACTAAATACATCATCGGCATTGGTCAGGGCGGCACTACCTTACCCGACCGTGATTACTATTTAAAGACCGATGCCCGCAGCCAGAAAATAAGAGAAGATTACATTGGATACATCACCCAACTTTTTAGCCTTACAGGAGAAGTGAGGGTAAAAGCAATGGCCGCCGCTGCTACCATTATGCAGCTGGAAACAGCCATGGCAGAGGCTCAGATGAGCCGTGTTGAAATGCGTGACCCCAATAAATTGTATAATAAATTTTCAATTGAGGGTTTAACCGCCAAAACACCCAACTTAAACTGGCCTACCATTTTACCTGAACTGGGTTACAAAAAGCAAGATAGTGTGAATGTAAGCAACCCTAAGTTTATGGTATTTCTCGATTCTTTGCTAAACAAAGTTTCGTTAGATGACTGGAAAACTTACCTGAAATGGGGTGTATTGAAAGATGCAGCACCTTACCTGAGCAGCCCATTTGTAAATGCTAATTTTGTTTATAACCAAGCCCTGAGCGGACAAAAAGAACAAACTCCACGCTGGCAGCGCATGAGTGGTTTAATTGACCGCCAGTTGGGCGACCTGCTGGGACAATTATATGTTGACCGCTATTTTAACCAGGCTGCCAAAACCCGTATGCTGGAGCTGGTAAATAACTTGCAGGCTACTTTTAGCAGCCGCATAAAAAAATTAGACTGGATGAGCGAAACTACCAAGCAAAGAGGCTTGGGTAAATTAAACGCATTCGTTAAAAAAATTGGTTTCCCCGATAAATGGAAAAACTACGATGGCATTGTAATTAACAAAGATGATTTTTACGGAAACCTGGTACGTTGCAGTCAGTGGCAATATAATGATAACGTAAGCCGCCTGGGCAAACCGGTTGATAAAACCGAATGGGGTATGACAGCACCCACGGTGAATGCCTATTACAGTCCGCAAAAGAACGAGATCGTTTTCCCGGCTGGTATTCTGCGTTTTCCTTTCTTTGATTTTGAAGCCGATGATGCCATTAACTATGGCGGTATTGGTGCCGTAATTGGCCACGAAATGACCCATGGTTTTGATGACCAGGGCCGCCAGTTTGATGCCGATGGCAACCTGCAGGACTGGTGGACAAAAACTGATGCTGATGAATTTAAAAAGCGTGCCGATGAAGTGGTGCAGCAATACAATGGTTATGTTATTTTAGATACCATGCATGTAAATGGCAAACTTACCCTTGGCGAAAACCTTGCAGACCTGGGCGGTTTAAGCATTGCCTACGAAGCATTTAAAAATACCAAACAGGGCCAAAGCGGCGAAAAAATTGATGGATTTACCCCTGACCAGCGTTTCTTTTTAAACTGGGCACAGGTTTGGCGTAGTAATATTTTGCCTGAAGCTGCAGCACAGCGTATTGTAACTGATAGTCATTCTCCCGCTATGCACCGTGCAAACGGGCCGCTTACCAACATAGATGCATTTTACAATGCATTTGATGTAAAGCCCGGTGATAAAATGTATAAGGCACCGGAGAAGAGAACCAGGATATGGTAAGATGATTTTATTGAACTTGTTTACCGGGATGCTGTAAAAGGCATCCCGGTTTTTTTTGAAATTCACCAACAAATTTAAGATACTTGGATTTTAAAATTAAGTTGTGAAGTTTTTAATCCTGTCCATAATCAAATAAGATGCTGGTGGAGAATTTCTTTCTACATGAGAATCTATCCATTCAAAAAGATTAGGATTATTTAATAGATTTAGAAATTCAGATCGCAAATAATCTTTAACAGAGTTGCCGGAATTATTCATCTCTTCCCATATCTTTTCCCGGTTTTCCAACACATAAATAATATCTTCAAAATCCTGACTGGTTCTTCCATCATTTTTTCCACGGCCTTTGTGCGCCTCTAATTTTGTTACTATAAAATAGGGCGCACTCAATATTTTTATTATGCTATCCCCAGCAAGGTAATAATCAATAGCCTTTTCAAAACCCTCGGGATACCAAATATTGGTAAATCCAATTGACGGATCGTTTGTTGGCATAATATCTACTATAATTCCCTGTATTTTATATCTGCATATCACACCCGATTCCATATCATGCAAAAAACCAATTGACCTGAGCTTTTCTTCTAACAGTACTCTGTCTGCATAATTTAATATTTCAATGATAACATCTACATCATCAGTAGGTCTTACTTCAAATACAGGCCTGTCGGGGTATAGAGATATAGTAGCACCGCCCACAAAAACAATTTTTTCTTTTAAAAGTGCCAGCGCATTTGAAACAACCTTTATTCTTACAATGTTAGTATGATGATTCATTCAAAATATTTTTCTTTAATTCTGTAACAGCATATTTAACTTCCCGTACTTTGCCCACACGTATCACGTCAACCATCGAAAGTAATTTATAATAGATTTCATCTTCGCCAACTGCGTCAACCTGCTTTGGATAAAAAGGCTCAATCATTAGTCCTACTACCTTGCCTTTATTAGCAGGCCAAACATAATCCACATCGCTTATAAACTTTGTTTTCATTGATGGATGAGAATGTGCTGTAGCAATGCCTCTAACCATAGCCCCTGGTTCCTGGGGAAAAACATAACGCACACCATGTTCCAGAAATTCCAATAAATTTTGCCGGTTTACTTTCTTCTTATTGTAGTCTAAAAGGCCGGCAATCCGGCTTCTGTTTAAAGACTCCGAAATTTCAGAAATACTTATCCTTAGTGAAGTTGCCAGCTCCATCAATTGCCAATCATTACTATTCTTCGATATAACTTTCAATAGAATAGCTACATCTTGTGGGCGCATGCCGTTGTGCTTTCTCATGATACAAATATACAATTATTTCGCATTTTGCGAAATGCGAAATGAGAGATTTTAAGAAGCAAGACAATTTTATTAAGAAAAGAACCAGGATTTGGTAAGATGATTTTATTGAATTTATTTACCGGAATGCTGTAAAAGGCGTCCCGGTTTTTTGTTATATTGTGATATGGTCACCATTTTTTTTTGATAATCATTAAAAAGAATGTACCAGGAATAAGCCAATATTAATGTTGGCAATATTTTTTTTCGAAGTACTATCCGGGTTGAAATTTTTAAAATAATGAGCAAAAAAATCTTACTTATAGGCTTGATTTCGGCCGCACTCATTACTGTTATTTTTCTGGTAAGAAAAACTTATAACTTATCTCCTGAGTACAATTATATTACTGCCAAACTCGACATAAAAAATGGGAACTGCAGAATTGTTCGTGTAGGTGAACATACAATACAATCAAACTCACAGGTAACCAAAGCCATATATTCAAAGTATGGATTTAGAAATGTCTATATTGAAAAGGCTGGCTCCGATGAAATTAACGGGATAAATAATTATAATCGGGTAATAGAAACATACTTAGCATTTCGTAATCGAACTTATTGGAAAGCTGATTATCAAAAGGAGATTGATTCAATATTGGTGAAAACAACTTCACCTGCAAACAAATAAAATACAAGATGCTTTCCCCCTACCGGCTACATCTTACTTCTCCTCCGTATTCACCTTCTTTACAAAAGAATAATTGTTATTGCTGAACGTAAAGTGAAAGATGCGGTTGTAATCTTTGTTAAAAAATTCATCCAGATCGGTACCAATAATATTGCAGATTACGTTAAAAGCTTCCGTGCGGTAACAGAGTAGTACATTCTGGCGACCGCTTTCTTCTTTATTAATATCATTAAAAATTTTGCTCAACTGCGTTTTATCAAATTCGGTCTTAACTCCCTTGGTGCCCCGTATGGTGCTGCGGCAGCGGTTATAAGGGTCAGATGTTTTTACATCAATGGATTGAAAAAGGATATGATCAAAATAAACATCTTTAAAAAAATTATCTAAGTACAGCCCAAAATCAAGCCCCTCTTTAGATAAGTGCAGGTAATCCGGCTTATCCCGGTTTTCAATCAGCATTTTGCCGTGGCGAACGATATAAAGGTTATTGCTCATGATAAAAGGGCTGGGTTAGTTCTTCAGGTTTCTGAGTACAACGTATTGCAAATTGAAGATGTCAGGTCGGTGAATTTACGCTTTTAAAGATAGAATGTACCGAATACATTATTATTGAGCAAACCTCGGCATAAAAGCTTCTGCCATACTGGCATAATGTTCCTTATTTAACTATCTTTGCTGCTCTAAAAAATGCAGGTTAATGTTGAATGTAGCTACCAAAGAACACGATGAAGCAAGGCAGGGAGAAGCATTTGCCCTTTTTGCAACCGATACCGATCATTATAAAAAATACTTTTACATAGAAAGTTATGGCTGCGCCATGAATTTTGCCGACAGTGAAGTGGTGGCTTCCATTTTAATGGAAAACGGATTTGGTGCAACCAACAATTATAAAGAAGCCGATCTTATCTTCATCAATACCTGCTCTATTCGTGAAAAAGCCGAAACCACGGTAAGAAAACGTTTGACAGAATTCCGCCAGATAAAAAAACAGAAACCGGGCATGTTGGTGGGTGTGCTGGGCTGCATGGCCGAGCGTTTAAAGGCACAGTTTCTGGAAGAAGAAAAACTGGTTGACCTGGTAGTTGGTCCTGATGCTTACCGAAGCCTGCCCGGTCTTATTGAAGAAGCTGAAACCGGGCAAAAAGCTGTGAATGTATTATTAAGCCGCGATGAAACCTATGCCGATATTGCACCCATACGCCTGAACAGCAACGGCGTTAATGCGTTCGTTAGCATCATGCGTGGCTGCAACAATATGTGTTCGTTTTGTGTGGTACCTTTTACACGTGGCAGGGAAAGAAGCCGTGATGCTGCATCCATCATCAACGAATGTAAATCCTTATTTGAGCAGGGTTACAGGGAAGTAACATTGCTGGGGCAAAATGTAGATAGTTATTATCATGCCCCCCCGGCACCCCAAGGGGGGAGTTTGGAACATCCTGCGGATTCAAATAACTCTTCGAATTCGCAAGGTGCTTTTTCTCCTCCCTTGGGGGGCGGGGGGGCTGTAACTTTCGCTTTATTATTGGAACAGGTCGCGTTAATCTCTCCCCTTTTACGTGTGCGTTTTTCCACTTCTCATCCAAAAGATATTACCGATGATGTATTGCTCACGATCGTGAAGTACGAAAACGTCTGCAACTATATTCATCTGCCGGTGCAAAGCGGCAGCACCCGTGTATTGCAAATGATGAACCGTACTTACAGCCGTGAATGGTATATCGCCAAAGTAAACCGCATACGGGAACTGATTCCCGATTGTGGTATTTCAACCGATATGATAACCGGATTTTGTACCGAAACAGAAGAAGAACATCAGGAATCTTTAAGCCTGATGGAATATTGCAAATACGATCTTGCCTATATGTACTTTTACAGCGAAAGACCTGGAACGCTTGCTGCCAGGAGATTTGAAGATGATGTGCCGCTGGATGTGAAAAAGCGCAGGCTGCAGGAAATGGTTGAACTTTATCGTGGTCACTCATTGTTAGCGATGCAGAAAGAAGTTGGCAAAACAAGAAAAGTATTGATTGAAGGCTCTTCTAAAAAAAGTAAAAATGATCTGTATGGAAGAACTGATCAGAATAAAGTGGTGGTTTTTGAAAAAGGAAATTTAAAAGTTGGAGAATACGCTGAAGTTTTTATTTCTTCCTGCACAGCAGGTACATTACTTGGCAGCGTAGTGGAAAAGATGCAATAATATTTTTAATCTAAATTCCCCCTTCAGGGGGCTAGGGGGCTAATGGAACTACAATCAATAAAAAACCGTTTCGGTATCATCGGTAACTCATCAGGACTTAACCATGCATTGAATATTGCCGTGCAGGTTGCCAATACCGACCTGAGCGTACTCATCAATGGCGAGAGTGGTGTGGGTAAAGAAGTTTTCTCACAGATCATTCATTCATTAAGTGCACGTAAGCATAATCCCTTTATTGCGGTTAACTGCGGTGCCATTCCCGAGGGTACAATTGATTCAGAATTGTTCGGTCACGAAAAAGGATCTTTTACCGGTGCAGTTGACGGCCGCAAAGGTTATTTTGAAACCGTAAATGGTGGCACCATCTTTTTAGATGAGATAGGCGAATTGCCGCTTGGCACACAGGCACGTTTGCTACGTGTGCTAGAAGCAGGCGAATACATACGTGTGGGAAGCAGTAAGGTGCAGAAAACAGATGTACGTGTTATTGCAGCTACCAATAAAGAGTTGATAGAGTACACACAGACAAACAGGTTCAGGGAAGATTTGTATTACCGTTTAAATACTGTACCCATCAGGGTGCCGGCATTGAGAGACAGGAAGGAAGATATTTATTTGCTCTTTAGAAAATTTGTAACCGATTTTTCTGATCGCTACAAAGGCACGCCTGTGCAATTAGATGAAGGCGCAAAAGATGTGTTAATTAACTACCCATGGCCCGGTAATGTGCGTGAATTGAAGAATATTGCAGAGCAGATATCAGTGCTTAGCCAGGATAAAATGGTGAACGCAACTACCATGAAAAGTTTTTTACCCGACCATAATTATTCAAGATTACCAGTACTTGCAGGCGGTGCCGGATCGGTAAGTCAAAGTGAATTTGCCAATGAAAGGGATATTTTGTACAAGCTTTTTTTCGATATGAAGAAAGATGTAAACGAGCTGAAGAAAATGTTTTTCGATCTTTTGCAAAACCCAAATCTTGCACAGTTTGCTGAGCACCATGCACCCGTTTTTAACGACAAGGCTTTTGCAGAATTGAATAATAATGCCACTGTAAACAATTCATCAAAACCGGTTTTTTTACCGCATAATACAAATGCTATAGACCATCATGAAGACGTGGAAGAATCTTTAAGCATCATTGATAAAGAAAAAGAACTTATCATAAAAGCATTAAAGAAACATAAAGGCAAACGTAAAGATGCATCGCTTGATTTGGGCATTAGTGAACGTACTTTGTACCGTAAATTAAAAGAGTATGATATTGAAGAATAAAGCAATGGGCAATGAGCAATGGGCAACTGACAATTGGCAAAGGCGAGGCAATAGAATAATCTTATTGCCCATTTGCATATTGCTTATTGCCTGTTTCAACTTTGCTACCTGCAAATACGGCTTTAAGGATATCGGCGGTTTACCTATTGAAGTAAAAACATTTCGTGTAAATTATTTTGAGAATAAAGCTGATTACAAGAACCCGCAATTGAGTCCGGCAATAACCGAAAAACTCAAGCAAAAGATCATCGGCACCACCCGGCTTCGCCAAACCAACGACGATGATGCGCATTACGACATCAGCGGTTACGTTTCCCGTTATTATACCAGTACAACAGGTATCAGCGGCAATACCACCAGTCTTAACCGCTTAACGGCCGAGTTTCATCTTATATTTAAAAACACACTGGATGAAAAAAAGAATTTTGAAGCCGATGTAAACTACAGTTTTGATTTTGATGCCAACCTCAGCCTGAGCCAGGTAGAGCAGGCCAAAGGCGATGAAATAGTAAAAAATTTAACCGACGCCATTTTTAATAAGATTTTTTCCAACTGGTAATATAGATTTACAGCATGCAGCATAACCAAAACATTTTTGAATCGCTATTCAACAGGAGTTTTTCTGATACCAGCAATACTGCTTACCTGAAAGAACTTACGGACAGGCATCCCTATTTTGCAGCGGCCCAGTTTTTTCTTTTAGAAAAAATACAGGACGATACTGCTGCATTTGAAAAACAGATCCTTAAAACAAGTTTACTTTTCAATAATCTGCATTGGTTAAATTTTCAATTAAAAGAAACCGGCATTATGGAACCGGCTTCTGTAGAATATGCAGAAGTAGCTGTAGCCGAGCCCGCCGCAGAACCTGTTGAAATTGATGACTTACCGGATAATACCGACGAACCGGCCACCGATGAGCATCAGGAGAAGGAAATAGAACCCATGCATATTGAATTAAAAATGCCTGAAGAAAAAGCAAACCTTAATGAAGCCATGCTTTTTGAGCCCATGCACCTGGTAGATTATTTCGCATCGCAGGGCATTAAATTAAGCGACGAAGTGCAAACGGCAGATAAACTGGGAAAACAGCTTAAAAGTTTTACCGAATGGTTGAAGACGATGAAGAAGGTGCATGTAGAAAATGAAGCCGAAAATCTGGTGAAACCTGATATAAATGTGCAGTTGCTGGCCGAAAACAGTAATGCAGAGGCCGAAGTGCTAACCGAATCTATGGCGGAGGTTTTTGCCAGGCAGGGTAAAATAGCCAAAGCAGGCGAAGTTTACCAAAAATTAAGTTTGCTCAATCCTGCCAAAAGCACTTACTTTGCAGCCAAATTAGAAAACTTAAAAGGATTATAATATGTTGATTTTATTTGGAATTTTAGTGATCATTGCCTCTGTAGTGCTTGGATTGATTGTATTGGTTCAGAACCCAAAAGGTGGTGGCTTATCCAGCAGTTTTGGCGGTTTTGGCAACCAGATTATGGGTGTAAAGCAAACAACCGATGTACTTGAAAAAGGCACCTGGTTATTTGCAGCTATCGTTGCTATTCTTTGTATCGTTTCTCCGGCCTTTATTCCTAAGGACGGAAAAGGAGCAGGCACCAACAAAGATTTAATGGAAAATGTAAATTCTAAAATGCCGTCTAAAACTACACCTGCTGCTACCGCTACCCCGGCAGGGATTGATACCAATAAAACAAAATAAATTTTTATAAAATACTTTTGAACCCCGTCATCTAACGACGGGGTTTTTTGATACCAAATAAAATTTCATCGTCAGGGGTTAGCAGCACGGCTTAAATTTTGTGCAGAGCCTTTTGTGTCCGGATTTGGTACATCCCGATTGCATACATTTGTAAAAAATAAAAAAACTTACATCGGGAGGTTTTACTTTGTCACGCATGAAAAAGAAACTGATCTACGCCATACTGTTTATTGTACTGCTTGGAAGTGGCTATGTTGCCTGGCAAATATTCGGGCCAACGGTATCTGCCCCTGAAAGCAAATACTTTTACGTAAAAACAGGCGAATCTTATGAAGCCGTAAAGCAATCACTGCTTGATGAAAAAATTGTTCGCAATACAACTTTCTTCAACATGGTATCAAAGCAATTAAAATATCCCGACAAGGTAAAAGCAGGGCGTTACCTGATAAAGAATGGCAGCAGTGTTTTAAATTTACTACGCATGCTCCGTTCGGGCGCACAGACACCGGTAAACCTCGTCATTAATAAATTAAGATTGAAGGAAGACCTTGCCCAAAAAATTGCTGCCAATTTTGAATGTGATTCGGCCAGTGTTATGGAGATTTTAACCGATGCCGAAACGCTGAAAAAATTCAACGTCAACAACAATACATTGATGACGATTGTGATCCCAAACACGTATAGCATGTTGTGGAATTCGGCGCCAAAAAAAATCATTGATAAACTGTACAGCGAAAAAGAAAAATTCTGGAATGCCGAAAGACTGTCAAAGGCTAAGATCCTCAACTTTACGCCAGAACAGGTTTACAGCCTGGCCAGCATTGTTGAGGAAGAAACAAACAAGGAAGCAGATAAAGGTAATATTGCCAGTTCTTACATTAACCGCCTGAATGCAGGCATGAAACTGCAAGCCGACCCCACGGTTAAATTTGCCATGAGAAACTTTGCATTAAAAAGAATACTCCTTAAACATCTTACTTACGATTCGCCTTTTAATACCTATATAAATGCAGGCTTACCGCCCGGCCCCATTTGCACCCCATCAACCAAAACCATTGATGCAGTTTTAAATGCCCCGCAAACCAATTACATTTATTTTGTTGCCAGACCCGACTGGTCGGGGTTATCAAACTTTACACAGTCTTATACCGAGCACATGGTGAATGCAAAAAAATATCAGCATTTTTTAGATAGTGTAAACATTAAGTAAGTTATCCGGTTTACTACTCTGAAGGTTGCTGAAATGTTTAATTACTATATTGCACATCTATTTACATGACAAAATTAGAGCGCAAAATAATAACCAGCATTCCTATTGCTTTTATCCTCAATAAAAGCAAGCACTGGTATTTACCCGGTTTTGAAGGTGTGCCTTTATATGATGTGGTTCGCTTTTTTTACCGCCAGGTTAAAACAGTTGGTTTAACAGAACGGGCATCGGCCATCGCTTATAATTTTATCATGGCCATACCGCCATCTTTTTTATTTTTATTTACGTTGATACCCAATCTGCCTTTTATTAAAAAGAGGGAGATACTGAAACAACTTTCGTATGTAATAAAAGATATTATTCCTGCCGAAGGCTATAATGGCGCCATCATTACTTTTATTGACAAAACTTTTTTTAAAACTCCGGTTTTCGGTTTGCTGTCATCTGGTTTATTACTGGCACTCTTCTTTGCCAGCAATGCCATGATGGGGCTCATGCGTTCTTTCAATAAAAATTATCATGGTTTTGAAAGAAGGGCCGGGTTGCATAACCGCTGGATAGCCATCCGGCTTACCGTACTTATTTTTGGCCTGGTGCTTGGCTGCCTGGTAGTACTTATTACGCAAGGTGCCGTTTTAAAATCCTTTGGTTTAAGAAGCGGCTTCTGGCTTTCATTCATTTTTTATGTACGCTGGCTTGTTATTATTGCGCTTATATTTTATTCCATTGCTTTTATTTATAAATATGCGCCGGCTGTTGAAAAGAGATGGCGGTTGGTTTCTCCGGGTACCATACTGGCTACCGTATTATGTATCATCGCATCACTCGGTTTTTCAGCATTTGTAAATACTTTTGGCAGGTACAATGCCTTGTATGGTTCCATCGGTACCATCATTGTTTTAATGGCACTCATCTTTATCAATTCGCTGGTATTACTGATTGGGTTTGAGCTGAACGTAAGTATCAAAACGTTAAAATCGCGGGCCGAAAAACGGGATGCCATAGAAAAACTGGCCAAAGAAGCTGCGGAGCAGCAGGCTGCACAAAATACTACATAAGTGGTTATTGAAACTGCAGCCATTTTCATAACTTTAAAGAAAAAAATAATTATGAAAAAAATACTTGTCAGTTTGATGGCCGGCGCTTCTTTAGCAACACTGGCCTTTACTGCAGGCAATCCTTTGCCAATAGGCAGCAATATGCCCAGGGCCGATCTTAAAATGCAGGACATTTCCGGCAAGGAAGTAGCTATGCAGGATGCAAAAAAAGAAAACGGGGTGCTGGTGATGTTCAGTTGTAACACCTGTCCTTATGTAATTAAGAACCAGCAACGCACCCTTGCCATCAGTAAATATGCCACCGAAAATAAAATAGGTGTAATTATCTTAAACAGCAATGAGGCCCAGCGTACCGATGATGACAGTTACGCTGCTATGCAAACCTATGCCAAAGCACAGGGATACAAATGGAACTATGTTGTTGATAAAAACAATATGGTTGCCGATGCCTTTGGTGCCAACCGCACACCCGAATGTTTTTTATTCAACAAAGATTTAAAACTCGTTTATCATGGTGCAATTGACGACAGCCCATCAGACGAAAGTGCTATTAAACGTGTACATCTGAAAGAAGCGATTAACGAAGTGATTGCCGGTAAAGAGGTTACCATAAAAGAAAGCCGCAGTGTGGGTTGTTCGATTAAGAGGAGTAAGATGTAATTGGGAATTGGGAATTAGGAATTAGGAATTAGGAATTAGGAATTAGGAATTAGGAATTAGGAATTAGGAAAAGACTTATACTAAAATCAGTTTGCTGCTTTGGCAAACTGATTTTTTATTTGCTGTTTTTAAAATTTCATTTGAGGGCGAACCGGAGTGGGAGCATCAATTGAGTGATCTGTTAGTTTGTTATCCTTTCGTGCAATAAAATCTTCTTT
>JBBQLS010000052.1:0-19860 GCA_038328115.1 Chitinophagales bacterium | reverse complement strand
AAATGAGTTGTTTGAACGTGACTTGTAATTTCTCATTGAAAAATTAACGTCAAATTCTAAATTAATATTTGCGCTAACATTACCTTGATAATCAATTAATTATTTGCTGCTGTTTCCAAACTTTCAAAGAACTTTTAGACTATACTTTTGCCCCTTTTTTAATTGGGAGTGCAAAGGTAATGGTCTTTATTTTATCACCAAAATTTATTTGCTTTTTCTGAGCTTTTTTTTTGCTTCTTTTCCTTTGAAAAGAACCCCTTTTTTAATTGGGAGTGCAAAAGTAAGAGCGGAGAGTTTACCCACCAAATTTAATTTCAATTTTCGTGAAATTAAATTTTGATTTTAACAGTACTTTTTGTGTGTGATTTTGTTAAGAACTAACACCTTTTTTCAAAAGCGGACGGCAAAGATACGGGTAGATAAACTGTTGCCAAAATAAAATTGCATCTTAATTATTAACGGTGAGCCAAACGGGATGTAGGTATCGGCTGTAAACTATAGTAGTAGAACGTTTCAGGATTTTAAAAAAATTGAATGTTTTTTAAAAAATTTCTATTGATTTTAATAATGAAGCTAAATCACGCTTATTTTAAGCTAAATTTCCTTGCAATACAAGTTGTAACTATGTTTGCAAAAGCACTTAAAATAATTATGAATAAGTTACTTCAACCAGGAATAAACCATCGGGAGGAACGGAAAAATCCGCTTTCGTACAATCTTTAGCTTCAATTATATCTGTAAATTCTGCTAAAGTAATTTTCTTTTTGCCTACTAACAGCATGGTTCCAACCAATCCTTTTACCATTCCACGTAAAAAACGGTTGGCTTTTGCTTTAAAAATAAGGCAATCATCCTTTTGTATCCATTCGCTTTGGTATATAGTACAATCAAAAGTCGTTACCTGCGTGTTTCGTTTAGAGAAGCTTGTAAAATCTGTGTGGTTAGTTATTTCTGCTGCAGCAGCTTGCAATAAGGCGATTTCTATAGTATATGGGACGTGATGAGCTCTACCTTGTAAAAAAGGATTTTTCTTTTGGTATATATAATAATGATATTCCCTGCTTGTAGCATCAAAACGGCAATGTGCTCCATCTGCTACCTGGACAATGCGCTTTACAACTATATCATACGGTAATATTGCGTTCAGGTTATAGCTGTCATCTTTAATTATCGTATCCAGATCAAAATGAAAAAAATTCTGCAAGGCATGTACACCAGCATCTGTACGGGACGACCCGGTAAGTTCAATCTTTTGCCTGTAAAAAATCTCGAGTGCCTTTTCCAGCTCTGCCTGCACAGAATTTGCATTCTGCTGTTTTTGAAAGCCCGAATAATGGGTGCCTTTGTATGAAACTTCAATAAAATAACGCGGCATGTACTTTAATTAGTGGTTTAGCATTGCTTTAAAACGGGTTATATAATAGCTGTCTGCAAGCTGATTCTCCAACGTAGTAAAATTTGCTGCATCAGATACGTGTTGAAATGCAGATACATAGAATTTATACCTTTCTTCTTCTGTAACAAACAATACACCCAGGTTTTTGATTTGTTCGGTTGTAAAGCAGGTTTTATTAAGTTCTGATACAACAACCTTTAGCATGGCGATTTCTGTTTTTTGTCCGGCCATTTTTTTACGAAGGTCTAAAAAGTCTTTTTGAGATGCTGTGTTTTTACATTTGCTGTTTGTATTAAGAGTTGCAACAATAGCATCCTTTTTTTGAGTGACTATAAAGTCATCTTTTTTTAAAGTACCTGAATCTGGTTGCTGATTAGGGTTTTGTAACTCCATATCAATAAACTTAACGTCTTTAACAGGTTCACCTTCTCTTCTTGTTACAAATAATGTATCCTTAGTCTTTTGTTCATTTACCTGTTGCACAAGGGCTTTAGTTACAGGTATAAATATATCGATCGTATCTGCATCATCTACATACTTAGCCGATAAACCTTCAGAAACATTTTTTTGTTCGAGTTTTAAAATTTTTACTTTGCTATCAATTATAACTTCAGGTTTATCATTAATTATAGCTACAGGCTTTACTGGTATTAAGTTATCAGGTGTTTTAGTAATAATTACTTCAGTTTTTTTGAAAACCTTTATTTCATTAATTGTAGAGTCATCTACCACTTCTGATAAAATTCTTGCAAATTCATCTTTACTCTTTACCGTGCTTTTAAGTTGTGGCCATTTCGTTTCAGTTGCCACAAACATTTTTGTCTGCAGATCAACCAGGTACAAGCCCTGGACTATATCATTCCTTAGCAGATACCCGGCATCTGTATCGTTTAAAATAACAGTAACCAAAAGCTCGGGTAATGTCGTCTTGGGAAAGCCGATCGTGATTTTATAAGAACCTACGGTTAGTCTGGAAATAATAATATACCCAGATGAAGATGAGATTAAAGTTTGTTCGCCTATTTTTATGTAAAATGACTTTTGATTTTCTGTCTGGATATATATATACCGGAAATTTTGGGCCCTTGCCACAAACGAAAACAGTAATAAAAGAAAAGAAACGGTATGGAATTTTAACAGTAAGCCCTTCATTTTACGCATCAATTAGCACTCAAAATTACTTATTATGGCTCTTTTTACCATTTAAATAAAAATCTCCTTTACATTGCCTCAACCAAACTTATTTTTGCAGCCTAAATTATAAACATGAAAAAAACACTGTTTTTACTTACGTTAATTGCAGTGCCACTCTTTATGATGGCACAACCGGGTGGTAATCAACGACAGGACACTTCCTGGAAAAAAATATACAGGGCAACCAGTCCAAAGATCAATGACCTTGTACATACCAAACTGGATGTAAAGTTTGATTATGACAAGTCGTATTTGTATGGCAAAGCCTGGATAACCTTAAAACCCCACTTTTATAATACCGATTCTCTTATGCTTGATGCAAAGGGAATGGAAATTAAAGAAGTGTCCTTGATGAAAGGCACAGCTAAATCGAAACTGAAATATGATTACGATGGCATGGAATTAAGAATTACACTTGATAAAATGTATAAAGCCAATGAAAACTATACCATCTATATTGATTATACCAGTAAGCCAAATGAGTTGACTGTAAAAGGAAGCGCTGCCATTACCGATGCCAAAGGTTTGTATTTTATTAATCCTAAGGGAGAAGATAAAAACAAACCAACGCAGATTTGGACGCAAGGTGAAACAGAGGCCAATAGTGTATGGATGCCAACTATTGACAAGCCCAATCAAAAAAGCACAGAGGAGATTTACATGACTGTACCTTCTAAATATGTAACACTAAGCAATGGTTTATTAATGAGCCAGAAAAAAAATACAGATGGAACCAGGACCGATTATTGGAAAATGGATTTGCCACATGCACCCTATTTATTTTTTATGGGCGTAGGCGAGTTTTCAATTATTAAAGACAATTACAAAGGCAAAGAAGTAAGTTATTATGTAGAGAAAGAATATGCACCTGTTGCCCGTGCAATTTTTGGACATACACCGGAAATGATAAAATTCTATTCGGAAAAACTGGGTGTAGAATTTCCGTGGCAGAAATATGCTCAAATTGTGGGACGTGATTATGTAAGCGGTGCCATGGAAAATACAACAGCAACCCTGCACCAGGAAAGCGCTTACCAAAATGCAAGGGAACTTACTGACGGTGTTGGTTGGGAAAGCACCATTGCTCATGAATTATTTCACCAATGGTTTGGAGACCTGGTAACCACAGAAAGCTGGAGTAATATCACTGTAAATGAAAGTATGGCTGATTACAGCGAGACACTTTGGTTTGAATACAAATTCGGCAAAGATAAAGGAGACGAACAGGCACAACAGGACAGGGCATCTTACCTTCAGAATCCTGAAAACGCAAAGAAAGATCTTGTAAGGTTTTACTATGCCGATAAAGAAGATGTTTTTGACCAGGTAAGTTATCCGAAAGGTGGAGCTGTTCTTCACATGCTGCGCAATTATGTAGGCGATGACGCCTTCTTTAAATCCTTGAACAATTATTTAACTACCAACAAATTTAAAACCGGCGAAGCACAGCAGTTACGCCTGGCTTTTGAAGAAGTAACCGGAAAAGATATGAACTGGTTCTGGAACCAATGGTATTATGGAAGCGGCCAACCTATTGTAAAGATTGATTATAATTATGACACACCGGGTAAAGCAATGGTAATTATTGAGCAGACACAAAAAACAGATAAAGTTTTCCGTTTGCCTTTGGCTATTGATGTGTACAATGGCACTGCAAAAAAAAGATACAATGTTTGGGTTGAGAATAAGATCGATACTTTTAGTTTCAACTACACACAAAAGCCAGATCTTATTAATGTAGATGCAGATAAAGTAATGCTCTGGGTTAAAACAGATAATAAAACTGCCGAAAACTATGTACAGCAGATAAAATATGCTCCTAATTATTTAGACAGGAAAGAAGCACTTGATTATTTTGCCAAGAAAAATATGCCTGAACTGGCAATTGGTTTAACCGATAAATATGCTCCTTTAAGAAGAAGCACCATTGCCAAACTTGAAAAATCTAAAATTGCCGAAGATGCAAAAGTGATTGAAGGAATAGAAAAAATTGCTAACACAGATGCCGACAGAAGAACAAAAGCTGCAGCTATTGGTTACCTGGCAAAGACCAGCAATGCTAAATACAAAACGCTTTACGAGAAGAACATTAACGATAGCAGCTACACTGTTGCAGGCGCTGCTTTAGAAGGTTTAATTGGTTTAGACCCCACCAAAGGTTATGAGCTTGCAAAAAAATACAGTAATGATGCTAAAGGCGACCTTGGAGAAGTAGTTAATGATATTATTATTAAAGAAGGCACCGAAGCTGATTTTGATTTTATTGCAAAACGGTTTGATGAGATGCCATTGAGCCAGGAAAAATTACAGGCTGTATCAACTTTTGCAGAGTACCTTGAAAAAGTGCAGAACATGTCCAATGTTAAAAAAGGAATTGATGCTATAATTAAATTCCGTAGTGCCGTACCTGAACAATTCAGAGGCTTTGTTGACCCGATGATTAAAGGTGCTTTAACCAAATTGGGAAAAGCAAAAGGTAAAGAGATTGATGATTATATTAGCAATGGATTGAAATAAAAGGAATCCCACCAATTAAAAATGTCTCCGGTTTTCGGGGGCATTTTTATTGTTTCTATTTTGAAAAATGACTTGTGACCAATGATATTTTTATTCTTACCAACTACCACTTGCTCCGCCGCCGCCGAAGCTTCCTCCGCCGAAACCACCGAATCCACCTCCTGAACTTCCTCCGCCACCGCCACTCCAGCCGCCGCCTCTTCCTCCGCCGCCACTAAGCATATTTGCTATCGTCCAGGCTGCAAAGCCACGCCTGCTCATGAATGAACCGCCGCCGCCTTTACCACCGCTGATAGCCAAAAATATTACGATGATGATTATGATAAAAATAATTCTGCCAACACCGCCGCCGCCGCTTTTATTGCTGTTATAACCTTCGGGTGCTGTGTATTCTCCCTTTACAGCCTGCATAATTGCATCAGTACCTTCTTCTATTCCACGGTAATAGTCATCGCCTTTAAAATTAGGTACGATCTGATCGTCTATTATGTGTTTGGCAATAATATCAGGTAATGCACCTTCTACGCCATAACCGGTAGCAATATTTAATTTATGGTCGTCTTTTGCAATCAATAAAACAACGCCATTACTAAATTCTTTTCCTCCTACACCCCAAGCTCTACCCAGTTTTACGTTATAATCCGATATGTCATTTCCATTTAATGATGGTATTATTACAACAGTTATCTGTGTAGTTGTGCTGTCATCAAATGCAACCAGTTTATTCTCCAACACCTGTTGCTGATCGGCAGTAAGTGTATTGGTATAATCATTTACAAGTCTGGTTGGCTTTTGCTGCAGCAGTTTCTCCAGGTCAAACTTATCCTGCGAAAATGACACAAGCGAAACCAGCAGTAAAACAAATATGGAAAGAAATTTCTTCATTATTGATTTTAGGAACTCATGTATTTATATTATTTACCAAACACAATTTCGTCAGGCAATTCGTTCTTATCTTCTATTGGGTTGTAAGGAAATTTTTCTTTTAAGGTTTGCCCTATCTGTGCAATACATTGCTCAATACCATTGCTGATATTATCTTTTGTAAACTGAGAGAGCATGTTTTTAACTGCTCCATTCCAATATTCGGCTCCGGCCTTTTGGTAAATCCCTTCATCAGCATACAAAGCCAATTGCTGATCTTTCATGGCAATATATAAAAGTACCGCATTGCGATGCTCGGTTTCCTGCATTTTTAATTTAAAGAAAATCTCAGCTGCCCGGTCAATTGCATCTACATAAGCATTTTTGCTTTCTACATAGATCCGTATCTCGCCACTGGTCTCCCTTTCGGCCATGCGTATGGCTTCTACAATCTGCTCTTTATCTTTTGTAGAAAAAAATTCTTTCTTTTTAAACAAAGAAAACATGTGGGAGTTTTTAAAAGAGGTAATCCATCTTTAGTGAATGGATTACCTGTAAATGAAATTATTTTATATCAAACTTGATATCGGGTGCTTTTTCGCTTCCTGCGTCTGCTTTATAGAAAGCTTTTTCTTTAAAGCCAAACACACTTGCCAGCAAACTTTTTGGGAAACGTTTTACTGTAAGGTTATAACTCTCAACAGATTTGTTGTAATCCTGGCGGGCTACATTGATCCTGTTTTCAGTTCCTTCAATCTGTGCCTGAAAATCCTGGAAAGATTTGGTTGTCTGTAGAGCAGGATAAGCTTCTGCTACTGCCATCAACCTGCTGAAAGAACCCTGCAATTGAGCCTGGGCATTTTGATAAGCCTCCAGTGATTTAGGATCGTTAATATCAACAGTGATTGAAGTTGCTTTTGACCTTGCTTCAATTACTTCTTTTAAAGTTGATTTTTCAAAATTGGCAGAGGCTTCAATGGTTTTTATTACGCTACTGTATAAGTCAGTCCTGCGCTGATAGTTGGTTTCTACGTTGCTCCATACTTTTTTCACATTCTGGTCGGCAGTTACTAAGCCATTATAACCGTTGCAACCCCAGAAGCCGAGAATAACAACTACGCCCAGCAATATTAATAGTCCTTTACTTTTCATGATGTTTGTTTTAATGTTTAAGAGTTTAAAAATAATATTTTTTAGCTGTAATTGAGATTTATTACTGACAATTCTAAAAGTAACCCATTAAAACTGTTAATCCTTTATTGCTGCAATACCCGGCAAAACCTTTCCTTCAAAATATTCCAGCATGGCACCGCCGCCTGTGCTCACATAGCTAACCTTATCTGCCAGATTAAATTTATTAACTGCGGCCACGCTGTCGCCGCCTCCAACCAGGCTAAAAGCGCCATTAGCAGTAGATTCCACAACAGATTCAGCCACGGCTTTTGTTCCTGCCTGAAATTTTTCCATCTCAAAAACACCCATGGGGCCGTTCCATAAGATAGTTTTTGATTTACCGATTATCTCATTAAAAATTCCGCAGGCTTTCGGACCAATATCCAATCCCATCCATCCGTCGGGAATAGCATCGCTGGGTTGAATTTTTGTATTTGCATCAGCAGCAAACTTATCTGCAATTACAGAATCTTCGGGTAAATGAATGCTTACATTCTTTTGTTTTGCTTTTTCTAAAATATCCAATGCCGTTTGCAAACGATCATCTTCGCAAAGAGAACCACCAATTTTACCACCTCTTGCTTTTAAGAACGTATAAGCCATTCCGCCACCAATTATAATATCTGTTGCACGTTCCAATAGATTTTCAATGATTAATATTTTATCTGAAACCTTTGCCCCTCCTATAATTGCACAGAAGGGCTTTTCCGCCTCATGCAACACTTTTTCTGCGCTGCTAACTTCGCTGTTCATCAGCAAACCAAACATTCTTTTATCGGCAGCAAAAAATTTCGCTATCACGGCAGTAGATGCATGCGCCCTATGTGCAGTACCAAATGCATCGTTCACATACACATCGCCCAGCTTGCTTAATTTTTCTGCAAAGGCTTCATCACCCGCTTCTTCTTCTTTATGAAAACGAAGATTTTCCAACAATAAAACTTCACCGGGTTTTAACATAGATGCTGTAAGGCCTGCCTGTGCTCCTACGCAATCATTTGCAAAGAAAACCCTGATGCTTCCATCTCCCATAACAGGATTGGTATGCCCGGCGTTCAGTAATTTATAAACCGGATTTACCAGATGCTTTAAAGAGTATTTATCAACCGGTCCATCTTTGGGGCGGCCAAGGTGACTCATTAATATAACGCTGCCGCCATCGGCCAGTATTTTTTTAATGGTTGGAATGGTTGCCGTCATGCGGGTATCGTCGGTAATATTAAAGTTCTCATCTAAGGGAACATTAAAATCAACACGAACAAGGGCTTTGTGGCCGGCAAAATTAAAATCGCTGAATTTTGACATAAGAATTGTTTATAAAATTAAACCGCAGAGAAAAAGAGAGTCAGAGTTTACGCTGAGCATCTCTGCGAAACCTCCATTTACTCACTTTCTCTGCGGTTAAAAAGTTTTATTCAAGATCCCATCTTCCTTATGAAGGCAGACGATTGAAACAGCAACTTATTTTATCAATCCTGCAAAATGATGCACTGTACGTACCAGTTGGCTTACATAACTCATTTCATTATCGTACCAGCTAACGGTTTTAACCATTTGCTTATCGCCCATGGTCATCACTTTGGTTTGTGTTGCATCAAATAAAGATCCGAAATGGATACCGATCACATCAGTGCTTACAATTTCATCTTCGTTATATCCAAAACTTTCGTTGCTGTTAGCTTTCATGGCTGCATTAACCTCTTCAACGGTTACTATTTTTTCTAAAATTGAATACAACTCGGTAACCGAACCTGTAATAACCGGCACACGTTGAGCGCCTCCATCTAATTTACCTTTTAATTCAGGTAAAACCAGTCCGATTGCTTTTGCAGCACCGGTGCTGTTAGGAACAATATTGGCTGCAGCAGCTCTCGCCCTTCTAAGGTCGCCTTTCGGGTGCGGCGCATCTAATGTATTCTGGTCGTTTGTGTAAGCATGTATGGTACTCATAATGCCTGTAACAATACCAAAATTATCGTTCAATGTTTTAGCCATTGGCGCCAAACAGTTTGTAGTACAGCTTGCGCAACTGATAACCGTTTCGCTGCCATCTAAAATAGCATGGTTAACGTTAAACACAACAGTTTTTAAATCACCGGTTGCAGGAGCAGAAATTACCACTCTTTTTGCACCGGCAGTTAAATGAGCCTCAGCTTTTGCCTTATCGGTAAAAAAACCGGTACACTCAATAACAACATCCACATCATGGCTGCCCCATGGAATTTGAGCCGGATCTTTTTGTGCATATACTTTTACTTCGTCGCCATTAACTACAATGGCGCTGTCGGTTGACTTTACATCCTGGCCAAAACGGCCCTGAGCACTGTCGTACTTTAATAAATGTGCCAGCACAGCGGGGCTGGTTAAATCATTGATGGCAACTACATCAATACCTTTCATATCGTATATCTGACGATAAACTAAGCGGCCTATGCGGCCAAATCCGTTAATGGCGACTTTTACTGTACTCATAGCTTTAATTTAAATTTTGAGAAGCAAAATTACGAATATGAAAGCGTTATTAATGAGAATATTTTTAATTAATATTTCAGGCTTTTGAAGGGCTGTAATGCAATAGCAGCGGCAATTAATTCTCCGGCCATTTTAAAAACTGCCTGTATAACCTAATTGTTTTCTTAAATTATTTGGCTGAAAAATCCCCACATACTATCTTTGCCGTCCTTTAACAGTAAATGCCGCGTTGGTCAAGGGGTTAAGACGCCTCCCTTTCACGGAGGAATCACGGGTTCGAATCCCGTACGTGGTACTAAAAAAGCTTTTCAACATTTGAAAGGCTTTTTTATTGGGAATAAGAGCCGATGTAATTCTTTCAGGTTTTTGAAGCAGCACAACCAGTTACAAACAATTTGTTTTTTTACCTTAAATATTAATAATTAATAAAACAGTTGATCTTTCTGCATTGCAGTCGAACACCCTTAATAACCGGCATGCTGAGTACTTTCTTACTTGCTTCTTATTTATAACAACATCGAAAAAGCAAAAAAATAAATTCCTCCACTTAAGCCTTTTAATCTTTTTTATGCTTTGGTATTAAACAATAGCTTTTGTAGTTTGCAGAAAATATTTTTTTATGTCAATCAACTGGACCGGCGTTTTTCCTGCCCTCACCACAAAATTTACTGCGGATGATAAACTTGATCTTCCGCTTTTTGAGAAGAATTTAAATGCACAATTGGAAGCCGGCGTTAATGGCGTTGTGCTGGGTGGTACCCTTGGCGAAGCCAGTGTACTAAGCACCGATGAAAAAGAAACCCTGGTAAAATTTGCTATTGAAAAAATAGATGGTAAAGTGCCTGTAGTTATAAACATCGCCGAAGGCTCAACAAAAGAAGCTTTGCAACAGGCAGCTTATGCAAAAGCCTGGGGAGCCAAAGGCATCATGATCTTGCCTCCTATGCGTTACAAAAGCGACCATAGGGAAACGGTTACTTATTTTAAGACTGTGGCCGATGCAACCGATCTGCCCATCATGATCTACAACAATCCTGTTGATTATAAAATTGAAGTAACGCTGGATATGTTTGATGAATTGCAGGCCTGCAAAAACATCACAGCAGTAAAAGAAAGCACCAGAGATGTAAGCAATGTTACCAGGATGAGAAATCGTTTTGGCGACCGCTTTAAAATTTTATGTGGTGTTGATACGATCGCTATGGAAGAGCTTCTTTTGGGTGCCGATGGCTGGGTGGCGGGATTGGTTTGTGCTTTCCCCAAAGAAACGGTTACCATTTTTAATTTGGTAAAAGCAGGTAAAATTGAAGAAGCAACAAAAATATACCGTTGGTTTATGCCTTTGCTGGAATTGGATATTCATCCTAAATTGGTGCAGTACATTAAACTTGCCGAAGAACAGGCCGGCATTGGTTCAGAATTTGTACGTGCACCAAGACTGACATTAGTTGGTAAAGAAAGAGAAGGAGTTTTGAAAGTAATTAATGATGGGATTGCAACAAGGCCGACACTTTAAAAAATATTCAATAATCAATTTACAACAAACAATGTTCAACGATAGTACTCCCACAAAAATTGAAGCTATCATGCAGGAAGCATGGAATGCATTTCATATTTACAGAAAATTTTCTTTAAAGCAACGTGCTGCATTTATGAAAGCCATTGCCATTGAATTGGAAAGCTGTGGCGATGCATTGATACAAACAGCCATGAGTGAAACCAATTTGCCAGAGGCAAGATTGCGTGGCGAAAGAGCCAGAACTATTTTTCAATTGAACAGTTATGCCGATGCCTGCGAAAAAGGTGATTGGCTGGAAGCAAGAATTGATACAGCCATACCGGATAAAACTCCACCAAAACCAGACATTCGTAAAATGCTGGTTCCATTGGGGCCTGTTGTGGTTTTTGGTGCAAGCAATTTTCCTTTTGCCTATTCTACCGCCGGTGGCGATACTGCCTGCGCCTTTGCTGCAGGATGCCCGGTAATTGTAAAAGCACATCCGGCGCATGCCGAAACATCAGAGATTGTTGCCAATGCTATTTTAACCGCTGCTTCAACATGCAATATGCCTCGAGGGATTTTTGCCCATGTACATGGCACTGGTTTTGAAGTGGGTAAGGCATTAGTAATGCATCCACATACAAAAGCAGTTGGATTTACTGGTTCTTATGCAGGCGGAAAACAACTATTCGACTGGGGCAACCAGCGTAAAGAACCAATTCCCGTTTTTGCAGAAATGGGCAGCGTAAACCCGGTGTTTTTATTACCGGAGAAATTAGCTGCATCTGCAAATGAAATTGCAACCATGTATGCGGGCTCCATAACCTTAGGCGTTGGTCAGTTCTGTACCAACCCCGGAATAATAATTGGCATTGAAAGTGAAGCCCTGCAAACATTTATACACGACCTCGGCAAAGCCATACAAAAAATAAATCCGGCGCTCATGTTGCATCCGGGCATTGCAACTGCTTACAAAAAAAATAAAGACAATGCTTTGTTGCAGGACGATGTGCATTTGGTTGCCGAATCGGAAATTGATGTACAAGAAAATGAAGGCTTGCCAACCATTGCAACCGCAAGCGGAGCCGATTTGTTGAATAACCCAGTGTTACATCAGGAAGTTTTCGGACCATACTCAATTGTTATCCGTTGTAAAGACATGGCCGAGATGGTTGCTGTTGCCAAAAACCTGGAAGGACAGTTAACTGCTACCTTAATGACAACAGAAAATGAGATTCAGGAAAATGATGAATTGGTTGAAGCGGTAAAAAATATCTGCGGCCGTTTTATTTTAAACAGTGTGCCAACCGGTGTTGAAGTTTGTTTGAGTATGCAGCATGGCGGCCCTTTTCCTGCTACAACCGATTCAAGATTTACTTCTGTGGGTGCAGACGGAATTAAACGTTTTGCCAGACCAATTGCACTGCAGAACTGGAGCAATAATTTGTTACCCGATGAATTGAAGAATGAGAATCCGCTGAGCATTTGGAGAACAGTTGACAACGAATTAACCAAGGTTGCTTTATAATAAAATAATTTGAAGGTTGGATATTACTATTAAGTTTGCAACGCAAATTGAAGCATGCCGTGGTTTATGGGATGAATTTTTACCCCCAACACACCATTTACAATTGAGGCATTTACAAGCGTTTGAAAATGCACAATTACCGAATATTGAAAATCATTACTTACAGATATTTCTCAAAGAAGAACTGATAGGTTTAGCTTACTTACAGTCGTATACATTTTCACATGCACATTTAAATTTCAGCGCTCCTAAAAATATTCCAACTAAGCTGATAAAGCTTTTCTTACCCAAAGCCCTCAACCTGCTTATTTGCGGAAACTTATTCAGGATAAATTTCCAGGGCTTCTATTTTAAAAACCAGGAGCATAATGTATATGTATTTGATGCAATAGCGCCTTTTTTAAAACTGCAAAAAAAATTAAAGCCTGCCGGAATCATTATCAAAGATTGTGAAAAGGTTTTTGTTGAACAAAAATATGTTGCAGCCAAATACCATTTTTTTGATGGCGATGTTACTATGGAAATTACCAGAAAGCAGCACTGGAATAGCTTTGAAGACTACCTGAATGATCTTACCAAAAAATATTTAAAACGGGCTAAAAAAATTATTGCTGCTTTTAATGGAGTGGTAACAAAAGAGCTAAATGCAGCAGAAATTCTGGAAAACGCAACTGAAATTGAAAGACTGTATTGGAATGTTATTAATAAACAAAAAGTAAGGCTTGGCATTGTAAATGCATCGTATTTATATGAATTAAAGAGAGATCTTGGCCAGCTTTTTGAGTTTCATGCATTATATGTAAACAATACCATGATTGGCTTTTACACTTATATTTTTTATGATAAAGAAATGGAAACCCATTATATAGGCTTAGATTACACGTATAATGATACGCATAAAACCTATTTTAATATCTTATTTTTGAGCCTGCAAAAAATGATTGAATGCAAATATGAAAGCCTGGAACTTGGCAGAACGGCCAAAGAAGCCAAAGCAAATCTGGGTGCATTGCCAAAGCAAATCTTTAATTATGTGAAAGTAAAAAATCCGTTTGCTAAAATTGCACTCGGCTATTTCTTAAAAAGATTTAACCAGTCAGAAAATCAAAAATTATTAGAAAGATCGCCCCTGAAATGAAAAATAAATTAAGCAAACTGTTTTTTTATATCATCATCATTCTTGCAGCAGGCTGGGGTATCAGATGGGGCATCCGTAAAACGGTGGCACCAAAAATGGAATTTCAATCCAGCGAATTATTGTTGACCGGCGATAATAAAAAAATTACTATTAACGACTTAAAGGGAAATGTTGTTATTGTTTCATTTTTTCAAACATGGTGTGGTTCCTGTATTCAGGAAATGTATGTTTTTGATGAACTTGTGGCAAAGATCAATTCGCCCAATCTTAAAATCTTATGCATATCAGATGAAAGTAACGACCTTATCAATACGCTTAAACCCCGCTATGTACCGGGTAACATTCTATTTGCACATTCAACAAAAAGTTTAGCCAGTCTGGGGATATACGTTTACCCAACTACCTACTTACTCAATAAAAAAGGAGAAGTAATAAAATCAAAACTAGAAGGTTATAACTGGATGCTGGAAAAGGAAACGATTGAAAAATTGCTTAGCGAGTAATCCCCTTCCAAAATTCAGTTCGCCTAAAAAAATGAAATTACACAACAGCGGCCATCTTCACATCTTCTTTAGCATGCCTCATTACAAACCAACCGGTTATTAAAATAGAGATGATAAAATACGCGGCGAGTATATATTTTGCCACAGGGAAATAAGTACCTGCTCCAAACCAGTCATTCTGATTAAAGAGGATAGTGAGTCCAATACTCCCCCTTATCAATTCCCACACAATGGCAGAAGTATTTCTATCCATCAGGTCGGTTAACGCATACACACTTAAAAAAAGAAACCCACCATACCAGAAAATATAATTTACATCAAGGCTGTTGATGAGTGCAATGTTACCAAACATATAACTTACAAAAGATAAGATCAGCAGCAACTGTATCCAACTCCATACGTTTAATGCAGTGGAAGTTTGTGTATTGTATTTTTCAAAATGATATACATCTTCAATTTTATACACCGGGTATTTGTCAATCACATCGGCAGGCCGATAGCCGGTTGGCTTAAACCATAATGTAAACTTATCTTTCCAGTTACTGGTTCTCCAGGCATCCTGCATCAGCAGCCAAACGTGTTGAAAATTTATGCGGATCGGGTTCCAGGTTTGTACAGGCCTGGTGATTCCATACACAGGTGGCACATCAGGCATCTCTTCCTGAAAAGTACCAAACCACTTGTCCCAGAAAATAAATATCTGGCCGTAATTCTTATCTATATATTCTTTGTTAAAAGCGTGATGTACCCGGTGATGCGACGGCGTAACAATAATCCTTTCCAAAAACCCCATCTTGCCGATATGTTGTGTATGATACCAGAATTGTGCAAATAAATGAAGTGGCGCCACCACCGCAATAACCTGTGCAGGTACGCCCAGCAATGCAGCTGGTAGCAGGAATATGGCATAAATTTTTGCTATTGCAGAAATGCTTTGTCGCAGTGCACAGGCCAAATTAAATTCTTCGCTGCTGTGATGAACAATATGGCCGTTCCAAAAAAAATTAGTTACATGCTGCAAACGATGTACCCAGTAACCGGCAAAATCCAGCGCAAAAAAAGCAATGACATAAACAACAAGGGTATTGCTGATGCTTGTTAATGCAAGCCACTTCAGCATAAACGGATAAGAAAGAATAACAAGGTAAAGGCCGATTACATCTTTAGTAACATTGGTTACGCCGCTGCCCAGGCTGCTGATCATGTCCATATTACGCACCGTATCTTTTCCCTTGCGCCAGCCATACCATTTCTCAAACAATACCAGCAGCAAAAAAGCCGGCATAGCAATGAGTAAAATTTTTCCGTACTGTTCCATAAACCAGCAAAAGTTTAATTAAGTTGCAGTACAAATTTAATAAACTGTTGTGAAGAAATCATTTATTTGTATTGATGCTCATACCTGCGGTAACCCGGTGCGACTTGTAAAAGAAGGCGGACCGGAACTTGTTGGCAGCAATATGAGTGAAAAGCGACAGCATTTTCTACAGGAATACGACTGGATACGCAAAGGACTGATGTTTGAACCCCGTGGCCACGATATGATGAGCGGCAGTATTTTATATCCTCCCCACGATCCGCAAAACGATGTTGCGGTTTTATTTATTGAAACCAGTGGCTGCCTGCCCATGTGCGGACATGGAACCATAGGTACCATTACCATTGCCATTGAGGAAGGATTGATAAAACCAAAAATACCTGGTGCTGTAAGAATGGAAGCTCCGGCGGGGCTGGTATTAATTAGTTATAAAGAAGAAAACGGAAAAGTAAAATCTGTAAAACTCACAAACGTTCCGTCTTATTTAGCAGAAACGGAGTTAATGGTTGTTTGTCCTGATTTAGGTGAACTTATTGTTGACGTTTCTTATGGGGGAAATTTTTATGCCATTGTTGATGTACAGAAAAATTTTAAAGGACTGGAATATTATTCAGCAGATAAATTAATAAGCTGGTCAAGGGAATTGAGAAAAAACATTAATAATAAATATGAATTTGTTCATCCCGAAAATGAAACTATAAAAGGTTGCAGCCATATACTTTGGACGGGTGCTGTAATAGATAAAACATCTACTGCACGCAATGCGGTTTTTTACGGTGATAAAGCTATAGACCGCAGCCCTTGTGGCACAGGTACATCAGCCCGTATGGCACAATGGTATGCAAAAGGATTGCTGAAGAAAGACGATGAGTTTATTCATGAAAGTATCATCGGCAGTAAATTTATCGGCAGGATTGAAGAAGAATTAACAGTTGCCGGAAAACCTGCTATCAGGCCATCAATAGAAGGCTGGGCAAGAATTTATGGACAAAATATAATTACGATTGATGAGGAGGATGACCCTTATGCTTTGGGTTTTCAGGTGATATAAAAGACACCCCCCTCCGCCCAGTCCTGAGCGAAGTCGAAGGAAAGGGGGAACTTGAGGGCAAGAGAATAATACAAAAGCTAATTTGTTGATTTGCATAGAAATCAATTTTTTATTTTTAAAACTTATTTCACAATACACTAAGCTATGCAGTAGAGTACAATGAAATGAGGTACCTCCACCAACCGGCGGAGGTCAGGATATATGAAAGTTACAATAATCGGAGGCGGCGTAATTGGTTTATGCAGCGCCTACTATTTGCAAAAAGAAGGTTTTGAAATAACAGTAATAGAACGTGGTGATATTACTGATGGTTGCTCATTTGGCAATATGGGTTATATGTCGCCAAGCCATTTTGTACCATTGGCAAGCCCCGGCATTATTTCCGAAGGCTTTAAACACATGCTTAGCAGCAGCAGCCCATTTTATGTTAAACCCAGGCTCAACTGGGATCTCATGCAATGGGGCTGGCATTTTTGGAAAAGCAGCAATGCAGCAACCGTTAAAAAAAATGCACCACACCTGAATAATCTTTTGCAATTAAGCCGTGCATTAATAAATGATATGCGGAATGAAATTGGAGATGTATTTGATATGGAGGAGAAGGGTTGCCTGATGATGTGCAAACAACAAAAAACACTGGACCATGAATTTCACCTGGCAGATGATGCAGAAAAATATGGATTGAAAGTGGTCCGATTGCAAAAAGATGATGTACAAAAACTGGAACCGGATGTAGAACTGAATGTTGCCGGTGCGGTGCTCTTTAAAGATGATTGCCATTTTAACCCGGGGAAGATGATGATTGCTTTAAAAAATAATTTAGAGAAAAAAGGGGTAAATTTTCAACTCAATACAATTGTTATCGGTTTTGAAAAAGCCAATGATACAATTATTGCTGTTGTTACAGACAAAGGAAAATTTGATTGCGAACAGCTCATTATTGCAACCGGAAGCTGGTTGCCGGTTGTTACAAAAATGATGGGCATTAAATTATTATTGCAACCCGGTAAAGGTTATAGCCATACCTACCAACATGTTGAAAAAAATATAAAATACCCTGCTATCCTGGTTGATGGCAGATGTGCCATAACGCCATGGGGGCATCAGCTCCGCATTGGCGGCACTATGGAATTGAGTGGTATCAACAACAAAGTTTTAATAAACCGTATGCAGGGTGTTTATGATTCTGCTGTAGATTTTTATCCGGGATTAAAAATTAATTTTCCGCCCACAGATAAAATATGGAATGGGTTAAGGCCGGTAACACCGGATGGGCTGCCTTATATCGGCAGGACATCAGCATATAAAAATGTAATTATTGCCGGCGGACATGCCATGCTGGGTATTTCCGAAGGAACTGGTACCGGGAAATTAGTTACAGAAATATTGCAGCAAAAGAAAACTTCAATTGGCATAGAAGCATTTAATCCGCAAAGATTTTAAAGATGTTATTGCTTAGTTGTAGTATCCTTGGGTTTCTTTTTTAATAAATTATCCAGCAAACCTTTTACAGACTCCTTTGTTTTGTCTCCGCTGTTTTTTACAGGAGTAGAATCTTTTACTGCCATCGTATCATTATTATTGAGCATTCTTTTCCTTAATTCCTCCAAAGCAGCATTTCCTAATTGTTTTTTAATTGAATTCAAAGTATCTGTGGCTGCTTTTTTTGCACTGTCAATTTTAGCCTGCACAAAATCCTTAACCTGCTGTTCCATCTGTTGTACAAGTGTTTCGCCACTCTGCTTTAAATCAACTTTCAGTGTAGGGCTCTTTATAGTTCCACCCATGGCCATTTTAAGGTTTACCGTTTCGCCCAGTTTTAATGGTATGCCTTTGGCATTAACAGCTTTAGCCAGATTATCAACAAATTGGTTACCCTGCGTTCCCATTAAAGCCCTCGGCAATTTCATATTGATGGCATAATTCATTCCTTCATCAAACCCAATCCCCTGCAGGCCGCCAACCTCCATTTCAATATTTTTAACCTTCACAGTAAATGGCTTTATCAACAACTTTCCATTCGAAAATTCGAAAAAGGTTTTTACATCTTTCAGCGAAATAGATTGTAGCTCTTTTACATTTAATATCGAAGCTATTTTATCAAGCGGTGCAAATTTGCTTAAGAAACCTTCAATTAAAAACAGATTTCCGCTACCCGAAATGGTACTCATATCTACGCTCATATTATCACCCAGTTTACCATTGGCAGATAAAACAGACGTCAACTTACCGGCCAAATATTTGCCGATAGGCATCAGCTTTTGTGCTGTATTAAAAGCGTAAAATGTTTTTTGAATATCCACCTGGGCCACATCATAACTCATGGCTATCGCAGGCTTCGTTTTACTTTCCTTTGTACTGTAAGCGCCATTTATTTTTATGGTACCATCCAATGCATTGCCGCTAACATTATTCAGCTTTACCGCTTCATCTGCTATCTGCAAAGCACCCGATAAATCCTGTATATCAACTTTATCATACTTCAGGTTACCAACCTTTGTATTTAACACAATATCCAGGTTTGCAGGCACCACAAAAGCCTTTGCAGCAGTACCTTTGGCTGTTGCTGCAACTGTATCGGCCGGTACGCCTATCCAATCATTCAGGTTTATCTTATCTGCATTAACAGTAAGATCAGCGCTCAATGGTTTTCCGCTAAGTAAATAACTCAGCAGGTTATTTATTTGGCCGCTTCCATTGAAATTTGAATTCATGTATTGCCCGCTAAGATTGGATACATCAATTTTAGTTGGAGTAAATACAGTATGCACGGTATTTAATTTTATACCTGTCGGGTAATCAACTGATTTGTAATTAAAATTATTTACATCAATTGTACCGGCAGCATAAAAATTATTGTACTGCTTATTTTCTATATCTTTTACATTGCCTTTAATGTTAACATCGGCATTCATCAATCCTGCTATGCTGGTACCCTTTTCCAGTTTTACATAATTGGCAACCTGGCTTAAATCCAGCTTTCCTTTTGCCGCTGCATCTACAAACATGTTGCTGATTGGTTTTTTAACCAGCAATCTAAAATCAAACGGTTCACCATCTATTGCAAGGTGTCCGTTTGAAATATCTACAATGGCATTATCCGTTTTTCCGTCAGGATTATCAACAAGTACTTTAAAGTTGATTCTTTCTACACCCTTTGGCAGATCTGTATATTTAAATGACCCGTCTCTTACTTCCGCAGCAA
>JBBQLS010000051.1:0-20017 GCA_038328115.1 Chitinophagales bacterium | reverse complement strand
GCCACCATATTAAGCACCCTTGATTCTCTTTCGGGCTGCCCCTGTGGCAATAAAGCCAGTTGCGAAACCTTAGCACTTACAAATAACATGGCACTGCTGTTTTTACAGGCTGCCACGCAGGCTCCGCAACCAATACAGGATGCAGCATCAAAAGAGGCATCGGAATTCTTTTTATCAATGGGTAATGAATTTGCATCAACTGCATTACCGGTATTAACTGAAATAAAACCACCTGCTTGCATAATGCGGTCAAAAGCATCACGGTTCACCATCAGGTCTTTAATAACCGGGAAAGCCGCTGAGCGCCAGGGCTCTACCACAATTGTATCGCCATCTTTAAAAGCACGCATGTGCAACTGACAGGTTGTATTTTTTGTCCAGGGGCCATGTGCACGGCCATCAATATACATACTGCACATACCGCAAATGCCTTCGCGGCAGTCGTGGTCAAAAGCGATGGGGTCTTTTCCTTCGGTGATCAGTTGTTCGTTCAACACATCAAACATTTCAAGGAAAGACATTTCAGACGAAATATCCTTTACCTGGTAAGTTTCAAAACTACCACCTGCTTTGCTGTTTTTTTGTTTCCACACTTTCAGTGTGAGGTTCATGCTGTAATGTTCCATTGTATTAATTGCTTAATTGACTTATTGTTTAATTGTTGCTTATCAGATTTTCAATTTCTGGTTTGTAAATAATATCAAAGAGTTGATTGCTTTTGGCAATTTTTGTAACTCATTAAATATAAAATCATATTCCTTTTCGCTGATTAATTTTCTCACTTTTGCTTTTTGGTTCCAGTCCAGAGATTCATTCATTGAACCTTGACTGTAACGATAAAATTTTATCTTATCTTTCTTTCCATATCTGCCAAAACCTTCAGCTATATTAGCAGATATGGAATCAGCAGCGTCAACGAATTGCTCCCCCATCGTATTCCTGGCAAAAGAGTCCCATTTTATCACAACATCCCAAACATAATTACTCAAATGAAATGCAATCCGGTAACATTCAATATCTGCAAGCTTTAGAAATTTCTTTTCTTCCATGCTCAAATAACAATTAAACAATAAATCAATTTAACTATTAAACCCGTTTATAATTGCTGTATTCAAATGGCCTCCATCCAAATATGCGCCATAAAAAATATAAAAACCTGTGTTTTGTATTCTTAAAATTTTTCTTTTTTACATCTATATCAAATGTCCAATCCTCTTTACTTATTAAATCTTTCATCACTGTTGGATGTCTACCTTCAAAAACAGTCACCGAATCAATATTTGAATAATCAAACTGAGCAGATTTCTTTTTTAAATCCTCAGCCCAGTTTTCGTAACCAGTATCAGCATTCCAGAGTTTTCCAAAATCGGCATATTTATTCTGCATTTCAACCGGGTTACGCACCCAGCCATAATGATAAATATAGGCTTCAATCAATTTTACCTGTAGCTTTCTGTCATCTTTTCTAAAACCCTGTGCATCCAGATAGCTGCGTATTCCTTTATCATTACGAATAACCCTGATTTCTTTCGAGTACCAGCTTCTACCATCACCAATAAACCTGTAACTGCCGTAAAAATGATGGTAGTTGAACAATAGCCCTTCCACCTTTTTATCATCTTTATATTTTTTCATGGCATTCAATATCACCGGGTGATACTGTTCGTGCAGTACTTCATCTGCCTGTATGTAAAAGAGCCAGTCGCTATCAGATGCCGTTGCATCCATCGCTTTATTTGTTTCTACCGCCAGCACTTTACCACCCTCACGCAAATTATTATCCCAAACTGAACGGATAATTTTTATTTTATCAGATCCAATACCCTCAATCAGTTTATCGGTTTCGTCTTCAGAGTCTCCCAGGCAAACAATCATTTCATCAACAACCGGTAATAGCGACTTGATTGATTCTACAATCGGGTACCCATATTTCACTGCATTTTTTACAAAAGTGAATCCGCTTACTTTCATCTTATTTGTATGAACGTTGCGTTGGTTTAACTATTTCAAAAGTTAAAGGTTCTTTATTCAAAGCCCAATCACTTTCTCCTTTATATTCCCAGGCGGATACAAAACTATAATTATCATCATCACGTTTTGCTTCGCCTTCATCTGTTTGTGATTCTTCCCTGAAATGACCGCCACAACTTTCATTCCTGTTCAATGCGTCTTTGCACATCAGTTCGCCCAGTTCAATAAAATCGGCTACGCGGCCGGCTTTATCCAGTTCAGGATTCATTTCATTTATATCGCCAGGTATTTTTATATCGCTCCAGAATTCTTTTTTCAATGCCTGAATTTCTGCAATGGCTTCCTGCAAGCCTTGTGCGTTACGGGCCATGCCGCATTTCTCCCACATAATTTTCCCTAAACGTTTGTGAAAGCTTTCCACGGTTTGGTTTCCTTTAATATTCATCAGCGTATTAATGCGGTCACTTACTTTTTTTTCTGTTTCTTCAAAGGCCGGATGACTGGTTGGGATTGATGCCGTGCGTATATCATCTGCCAGGTAATTACCCAAGGTGTAAGGAATAACAAAATAACCATCAGCCAGACCCTGCATCAGCGCACTTGCCCCCAGCCTGTTTGCACCATGATCACTGAAGTTTGCTTCTCCTAAACAATACAAACCATCTACGGTAGTTTTTAATTCGTAATCAACCCATAAACCACCCATGGTATAATGCACAGCAGGATAGATCCGCATCGGCATTTCGTAAGGGTTTTCGCCGGTTATCTTTTCATACATTTCAAAGAGGTTGCCATACTTTTCTTCAACAACAGTTTTACCCATCTCAACTATTGAATGATGTTCAGCATTTTCATTTCCTGTTTTACCGGCTTCAATTTTACCATAGCGAACAATAGCATCTTTAAAATCGAGGTAAACAGCCAACTTGGTTGTACCTACACCATAACCTTCATCGCATCTTTCCTTTGCGGCTCTTGAAGCCACATCACGAGGCACCAGGTTTCCAAATGCCGGATAACGACGTTCTAAATAATAATCTCTTTCCTCTTCCGGTATATCAACTGCCTTGCGGTTATCATCTTTTGCTTTAGGTACCCAAATCCTTCCATCGTTACGCAAACTTTCGCTCATCAATGTAAGTTTACTTTGGTAATCACCACTTACCGGAATGCAGGTTGGATGTATTTGTGTAAAGCATGGGTTACCAAAATAAGCACCTTGCTTATGTGCTTTCCAGGCAGCGGTTACATTGCTTCCCATTGCGTTTGTACTTAAATAAAATACATTGCCGTATCCTCCGGTGCATAATAAAACAGCATGTCCAAAATGTCTTTCTAAATTTCCATTAACCAGATCTCTTGCTATAATTCCTCTTGCCTTTCCATCAATTTTTACAATGTCGAGCATTTCGTGGCGATTGTACATAGTTACATTGCCAAGCGCAACCTGTCTTTCCAAAGCACTGTAGGCTCCCAGCAACAATTGCTGGCCTGTTTGTCCGGCTGCATAAAAGGTACGTTGTACCTGCGTACCACCAAAACTACGGTTGCTTAATAAACCGCCGTATTCTCTTGCAAAAGGAACGCCTTGTGCTACACATTGATCAATAATGGATGCGCTTACTTCGGCGAGGCGATAAACATTCCCCTCTCTTGAACGATAATCTCCACCTTTAACGGTATCATAAAATAAACGGAAAACAGAGTCTCCATCGTTCTGATAATTTTTAGCTGCATTAATACCACCCTGTGCAGCAATGCTGTGTGCACGACGTGGGCTATCCTGAAAACAAAATGCTTTTACCTTATACCCCATTTCGCCCAAAGATGCTGCTGCAGAGGCTCCGGCAAGGCCGGTACCTACCACAATTATTTCCAGCTTACGCTTGTTGGCAGGATTTACGAGTTTTACATGGCCCTTATAATCGGTCCACTTTTTATCCATTTCGCCTGCAGGTATTTTTGAATCTAAAGACATTTTGTATCTGTTATTAGTTAGTTGTTATTGGTTATTTGGGGCTGTTGCTTTCATTTCTTATTCCTTATTTTCTGTCTTTAACTTATCCAGCCCATGTATAAAGAGACAGGCATTAAAGCAAATAAAATACAAACTATAATAGTGTAGCCAACACCAATTGCTTTAATGATCGGTGTGTATCTTTTATGATTTATTCCCAATGTTTGAAAAGCACTTTGAAAACCATGCATCAGGTGCCAGAATAAAGAAATAACACCCAACACATAAATCACTACAATCCACCATTTTTGAAACTCTTCTTTCATCTCGTTGAATAAGTTATGGCTGGCATCATTTGCCCCGCCATCGGCGTAAAGAGCGATCTTGGTATCTACAAAAAATTTAGAAACATGAATTACTAAAAAGAATAACAGCAATGTACCTAACAGGCCCATAGAACGGCTGTACCATTTGCTGTTTGCATTGGCTGCGTTAACCGAATATTTTACGGGTCTTGCCGCACTGTTTTGTTTCCATAAAATAAGGCCCTGAATAATATGCAGGATAAGTCCCGCAAATAACCCAATTTCCATAATACGCAGTATCCAGTTGTGGCTCATGAAATGGGCTGCGGCGTTAAAAGTTTCGCCGCCGTCATTTACAAAAATGCAGGAGTTTACGCCAACATGTACAATCAGGAATGTGATTAGAAAAAGCCCCGTAAGGCCCATTGTCAATTTCTTACCAATCGAAGATGTGAAAAAATGTTTCCAGGTCATATTGAATAGTTAGAGTTTGTATTGGGTTACAAAAATACGACAGGATGATGCAAAAAAAGTAATTAAATGAAACTTTTATGACAAAGTGCGTTCAGAAAAAATCAACCGTTCAGCCTTTTGGTGATCAAATCATCAATCTGCTCAAACACAAGCTCTGGTTTTAACGTACGCCATTGCGGAAAATCAAGCAGAGTTATATAATTTGTAAGCCTGGCATTTTTAAAATCATATTGGCTTTGAAGTGGCATGTCTAATATCACAACCCAGCCACCTATATCTTCCAGTTGTTCATGCCAGTCTTCATAATAACTATCATCGCTGCTGTGAAAATTCAATACATTTTCTGCAATCAATATAAATTTATTGATGCCCTTTGCAAACATATTATCGGTTATATCTCTTCTCAGGGTCATAATATCGTTCTCTATTGCATCATTCCATTCGCCCAGTAACTCAATGATGGCGTAGCTTTGTTCATAGTCTGCAAACAATACTTTCATGTATAGTGTCCGGGAGCCAAAATCATCCCACTGCGGATGAATGTAATAATTATAGACTGTATTTGAGAATTCAAATTCACTGTAGGTACGCCTGTAAAACGCTGATAGCGGGTCTTCTTCGGCTGCATATAAATGCCGCCAGTTGTAATATGGTTCTATGTCCTGCATAATCGAATCGCTGATTAGATGATTTTTTTGATTGTACTGATTAGCACAAATTTCAAATAAACCAGCGAAATAATTACAATCATTTTAATCTGTGGTTAAAAAAAAGGGTTGCCAAAAATGGCAACCCATGAACTTAATAACCACAAATATTTTACTGTACTACTATTCTTTCGGTAAATATAAATTTATTGCTGGCGTCGGTAACCTTAACCATATACATTCCTTTTGCAAAAGACCTGCTTAAAGTTATGGTTTCAACCTGTAATTTAGCTGAGATGACATTTACAATGCTGTTCATGACCGGCTTGCCACTAAGATCAGTAATGGACACATTGTATTTTCCTGCCTGTTGTCCTTCAAAATAAATTTTAAATTCACTGTTGGTAACCGGATTAGGGAAAATATGTGCTTCATTGGTTAAAACAGGAACTACCGGCTTAAAATCTGCAAAAGTTCTGGCAGCATCAACTTCTTTTTGATATAAAAGATTACCATTAGCCAGATCAGAAGCGTTATAAACCATATCAGAACCTTCAATTGCAGTAGCAACAAAATCTTTTAAAGAAAATTTGTAGTAGCCTGCAAAAGTGTTTGCACTTGCTACTACCACATTACCATCTTTATCAACAGCAGCACCATTGGTGCTGAAAGCTGCCGGTAAGCCGGTGATGTATCCAATTTGTTTGGCCACTTTGGTATCAACATCAAGTACAAAAACATAATGGTTTGCAGAGATGATGTATAACTTATTATACGCATCAGCAATCATATCTCCACCCCAACTAGTACATTTGTTTTTAACAGAAATTGTTTTGTTCGATTCATCATCTACAACAGAGCCAAGGTCGGTAATAGTAACTTTTTTACCTGTTGTAAATCTTATAAGGCGGCTGGCATCGTTATTTAAAGCATAGCCATTGCCATCGGCACCAATTACCATACGTGAAAACTGGTTGGCCTCATCACCAAGTGCTTCCTGTGTATTTAAAAGGCTGGATGTAACTGAGTAATATTTCTGTGCATCGCCTTTCGCATTCAGGTCAAGCCAGCGCAGTTCTCCAACACGCATGGGTGTAAAGAAAAGTTTGTTTTGATTTTTGTCGTAAGCTGCAGCAGCTACCATGGTCTCGGTAGGCGTTCTGTAGGCAGGCATAGCAGTTTTCGAATCAGCTTCAGCCATTACAAATGCAGTTTTGTCTCTTTGATAAATACTCTGAACAACTTTGCCCGATCCAATATCTACCTGGCGGATGTTCATCCACATAAAATCATGGTTACCGTCGCCGGTTATTGCAAAGGTTTTGTTGGCATCCTGAGCAGAAACTGCCAGTGTTGTTGCGATAAATGTTGTAGAAAGTAAAAGTTTAATGTTCATAAGTCGAGTTTTAATTAGTTAATAGATACGTAAATTAATACAATTCCATAAATCATCCAAGGATTTTTTTATGAATGGCTTTTATCTAATGATTTTTTCACACTACCTGTTTGCAACAACAATGTCTTGGCAGCTTCATAATCATCGGTCGGCATCTTTTCCATCAGCATCTTTACCCCCCTTTCAATAAGCTTATCGTTGGTAAGCTGCATGTTCACCATTTTATTATCTTCTACTCTTCCCAACTGTATCATTACCGATGTAGAGATCATGTTTAATATCAGCTTCTGGGCAGTACCACTCTTCATGCGGGTGCTTCCCGTAACAATTTCAGGGCCTACCACCGCTTCAATAGGGTAATCGGCTGCTGCGCTAATGGGTGCATCCGGGTTACAACTAATACTGCCTGTTACAATATTATTTGCCCGACATTTGTTGAGTGCTGCAATTACATAGGGGGTTGTACCGCTGGCAGCAATACCAATTACCACGTCTTTTTCATTTACTGCATGTTCCTGTAAATCAAGCCAGCCTTGTTCCTGGTCGTCTTCGGCAAATTCAACCGCTTCTGTAATGGCTTTATTGCCACCGGCAATAATAGCAATTACCAGTCCGTAGGGCACTCCATAGGTGGGGGGGCACTCACTTGCATCCACAACTCCCAAGCGTCCGCTGGTGCCCGCACCTATATAAAACATGCGTCCTCCCGCAACCATCTTGTCTGTAATTACCTGCACAAGCTGTTCAATTTGTGGTATGGCTTTTTCAGTAGCTTCGGCAACCGATTTATCTTCTTTGTTGATATGGATTAACAACTCTTTTACCGGCATCTTCTCCAGATGGCGGTAATTTGATTCGGATTCTGTTATACTTTTAAATGACATAGGTTACTGATGAAATTTTACTAACCCATCCATAGGTTTCTTAATTACTTTACCTAGCTGCAGTTCAAATGAACTGCACATTTCTTTCAGCACATCCCGAAAACCATAGGCCACACCACCGGTAAAATTAATGGGCATCGTCCAGCTCTCCCGGTATTTATATACATGGTTAAAAAAGAAATCGTTGAAACTGTCTTCAATAATATTCTCAATCATATAATGACCCCGGTTTTCGGATAAAAAGCCTGTAAATGCAGCCAGGTAACGGTTTGGTAAAGGCTTTTTATAAACGGCACTGAGTATCTCGTCGCTGTTAGTATTGTACTTTGCATGAAAGCGGTCCATGAGGTCTTCGTCAAAGGTATTGTACAGAAAGTGCTGAATCACCTTAATACCCATGTAAGCACCGCTTCCTTCATCGCCCAGCACGTAACCAAGACCCGGACTGTTTTTTATTATTTTTTTTCCGTTATAGTAGCAGGAATTAGAGCCGGTACCCAAAATACAGGCAATGCCTTTTTCATGGCCGCAAAGCGCTTTAGCCGCTCCCACCAGATCGTGATCTACAAATATTTTTGCATCACTGAATACTTTTTGAATGGATTTTTTAACCAGTTTCACATTATCAGCATTGCTGCAGCCAGTTCCATAAAAGTAAATTTCATTGGGCTCAATTTTTTTAAATTTGTGTTTAAGCTCTTCGGTAATGATATATTCTATTTGCTCTGCCGAAAGAAAATACGGGCTTAGACCCTGTGTGTAAAAGGTTTTGTTTGATTTCCCGTTCATTAAACACCATTCGGTTTTGGTAGAGCCGCTATCCGCTATCAGTTTAATTGCCATTATTGTATATTAATATTATTGTTTGAAGTTAGTGCATTTTTGATATTGAGGCCTAAAACGAAATTAGTAATTGGAAATTAGTAATTAGCTTCTGCAAATTAACAGGCCACTTTAATTCAAAGAGTATAGACCCCAATTCCTGATTCCAAATTTCTAACTCCCTATCTTCGCAAAATGAATAATAAAAAGATACAGGTATGGTTACCCCTTCTGTTCAGCGTTACAATGATTCTGGGTATATTTTTTGGCTACAAAATGCGGGACAATATGCCGGGAAAAAGTTTCTTTTTTATCGAAAAACGAAGGCCGGTGCAGGAAATAATGGATCTGATAAAAAACCGCTATGTAGATGATGTAAAGATTGATGACCTTGCCGACACTGCTATAAAGGCTATGCTGAGCAAACTGGATCCCCACTCTGTTTATATACCTGCCCAGGAACTGCAGCAGGTAAATGAAGATCTGGCCGGTAAGTTTTTTGGAATAGGCATTGAGTTCAATATTTTTAATGATACCCTTAACGTAATAACTGTTTTAAAAGATGGTCCCGGTTATAAAGCAGGTTTAATTACCGGCGATAAATTTTTAGAAGTTAACGATAGCCTGGTAGCCGGTAATAAAACAGGAGCCGATGTGTTTAGAAAAATATTGCGGGGCGACAGGGGTACAAAAGTTACGATCTCATATTTAAGGAATAATAAAAAAAAACAGACTACCATTACCCGCGATGCTATTCCCCTGAGCAGTGTTGACGCCAGTTATATGATGACAAAGGAAATTGGCTACATCAAACTCAATAAATTTTCCTCAGTAACCTACCGTGAGTTTATGGAGTCGCTGGAACCATTAAAAAAAGCCGGTTTACAAAGCCTGATACTGGACCTGAGAGGCAATGGTGGAGGCATATTGGATCAGGCAGTTGAAATTGCAGATGAATTTTTAGATGGTGATAAACTGATTACTTATACCGAAGGTAAACATGTTGATAAACAGGAATACCGCTGCAGGCGCAATGGCCTGTTTGAAAAAGGCACCCTGGCTGTTTTGGCGGATGAGGGTACTGCCAGTGCCAGTGAAGTATTAATTGGTGCCTTGCAGGATTGGGACCGTGCAACCATCATTGGCAGGCGCACATTTGGTAAGGGACTTGTGCAGGAGCAATTTGACCTGAGCGACAGAAGTGCTTTAAGATTAACCATTGCAAGATATTATACGCCCATTGGCAGAAGTATTCAAAGACCCTATGCTAATGGCGAAAAAGCATATTATAATGAAATAGCAAACCGCTATCACGACGGAGAAACACAGTTTGCCGATTCAGTAAAAAATGATACCGGCAAAATATATAAAACCCACGCAGGTAAAATTGTTTATGGTAAAGGAGGAATTACGCCGGATTATTTTGTAGCCATTGATACCAGTAGTTACAGTAAAAATTCCGCTTCTATTTACAACAAGGGCACCATTAGCAGTTTTGCCTATAATTTTTATCTGCAAAATCAAGGCTCTTTAAAAACATTCAAAACACCTCAGGATTTTAATAATGGGTTTACGGTAACCGAAGAATACTGGAAACAGTTTTTGGCTGCTGCCGCTAAAGATTCGGCAAACATTACTGCTGTTTCCGGAAAGGAAAAATCGGGACTTTCCACGCAGATTAAATCCAATATTGCCCGACTTATGTGGCGCAACGAAGGATATTTTGAAGTAATGAACACGAACGATGAAGCCATAAAAAGGGCGTTGGAGATCATTGCAAAAAATAAATAAAAACCCGCTTTCTGTTTCGATACAACAAATAATCATTATATTGCAGTTTGTGATTAACTAAAACATCCTCTTTGCATTACCAAAGCCAAAGTAGATAACTTGTTTGTAACTGTATTCGCAGATTATAAAATAAATAATATAAAAAATAGAAATTACTGCTTACTTTTGATTTTTAATACCAAATGGCCACTATTAAAAAAAACAAAATGATTGGCAGGATGGTTAAACATCGATTAAAATACCATTTTAAAAACTACATTATGAAATTTATTAAATTCTACCTAATTGCAACAGTTTTACTAGTAGCATTTAGTACCAATGCTCAGAAATCTCCCAAAAAAATGGGTAGTTCTGATTACTCCAAATTTAGCGTTTCTCTTGGAGGGGGTATTGCCAATTATTACGGCGATCTTATTAAAAAAAGGATCAACTTAACGCAATTTGGTGCTTCCCTCAGTGCCGGAGCACAATATGCTTTTTCGCCCAGAATAGCTGCCAGATTTGACCTTAGCTACGAAAAACTTCAGGGATCTGACAACAAATCCGGTGGAGCATACCCAAATAGTAGAGGTCTGAGCTTTAAATCTAATGTTTTTGATTTCTCCTTAGCCGCAGAATTTACTGTACTTGACTTAAATAAGTTTCCTATCAGCCCTTATGTTTCTGCCGGTGTTGGTGTTCTAGTTTTCGATCCATATGCATATGACGGAGTAACAGGTAAAAGACAATATCTTCATGATCTTAATACTGAAGGCCAGGGGCTTCCCGGTTATGGTTCTTCGTATAGTAGATCTGCACTTGAATTCCCTTTAGGGGCTGGTTTAAAATTCCGTGCCAATGATAATCTGACATTAGCTTTAGATTTTAATTACCGTATAACAAGAACAGATTACCTGGACGATGTTAGCAGTAACAGGTATCCCGACAAAGCATTACTGGATACCAGAAATCCAATAACAGCTAACTATACGTGGCGTGGTTCAGGACCATATCCAACCAATCCTTCACTTTCACGTGGCAATCCCAATAACAACGATGGCTTCTTTACAACACAGTTGAAACTTATATTTAAAATAAAATAATTACTACTTTTAAGATTTATTTTAATAAAATAACTAAGCTCCGTTAAAACGGAGCTTAGTTATTTTAATTAATCCATGTTTGTCTCTGTAATAGTTTGCATTAGTTTAAAAGTGTTGCAGCAAAAGTATTATAGTACCATTTAATTATACCACATATTATTCCGAACCATTGCAATACTATAACTGGGCTTATTTCAGCCAATTTTTTTTGCAACTCTCAGAAACCCTAATAGGTATCAGATGGCAGCCAGTATTTAGATTGTATCTATTAATATAAATGATTTTAAAATACCTAATTTACTTCTTATTTTAGCTTTACTTTACTACCAAAACAAATTCTTATTATGAAAATAATCAGTTTAAGTACTTTGTGCCTCGCAATGTTATTAACATCTGCGTCCATTGCTCAGCAACTGCCTCCTGGGGGTACTCCATCGGTTTCTAAACCTATCGAAAAACAAACAAAGCAGAAAACGGCAAAAACTGATAATCCATCCAGGCTAAATATTACAGGCGGAATAGGTATTGCCAATTATGTTGGCGATCTTATAAAGGGTAGCACAGCTTTTCAGCAATCAAGCTTTTCATCAAGTGTTGGTGTAAACTATTCAATTATTTCGCACCTGAATGCACGATTTGATATTGGTTTTCAAAATGTGCAGGGTTACGATAGCAAACAAGGTGGCGCCCACCCCGAACGAAACCTAAGCTTTAGATCCAGAATTCTTGAATTTTCACTGGCAGCAGAATATACGTTGCTTAACATGAATAAATACAAGTTCAGCCCTTATGTTTTTGTGGGCATTGGTGCTTTTCATTTTAATCCCCGTGCTTATTATGGTCCTGGTGGAACCCATGAACTTCGGGGGCTTGGTACCGAAGGACAGGGGCTTGCAGGCTATCCTGGTATGTATAGTACCATGGCTGTTGAATACCCATTGGGAGTTGGACTTAAATACGCAATTAATAATAAAATAACACTGCAGGGCGAATTTAACTACCGGGGCACAGGTACCGATTATCTCGATGATGTTTCAACCTATTATCCCAATAAAGCCCTATTAGATGCAAGAAATCCTGAAACTTCTAAATTTACATTCCGTGGGGATGGTGCTTATCCCACAAACCCAGCCCTTAAACGTGGAAATTCCAGTAATAAAGACGGTTATTACACTACTCAGGTAAAAGTGGCCTATACGCTACTGTCAAATAAGAAGAAACCTATTGTTAAAAATGATCCAGCACTACCTGTAAAAAATAATGTAATAGATAGTGATGGTGATGGTGTAACTGATGCGCTTGACAAATGCCCTGCAGTTAAAGGCAGTAAGGAAAACAGCGGTTGCCCTTATCCATTTATTGAAGGTTCGGAACTTGTTGCAGTTTCATCAGATTCTATGACCTATCGTATCTATTTTGATTTAGACAGATACATCTTGCTTTCAGATGCTTTTAAAACTTTACAAGCTGTTATTGCCATATTGAAAGCTGATAATTCACTAAGCGTAAATATTACCGGCCATTCAGACAATATAGGTACCAGTGCGGCAAGTATGCAGTTATCTATGCGGCGGGCCTACATTACAAGAGATTATCTGTTGAGTTACAATATTCCTGCTGAAAAAATAACAGCAACATATTTTGGAGATACAATGCCTGTTGATACTGTGCAACAATGGCGTAACCGCATAGTTGAAGTAACAATTATTAAAAAATAAAGGTTAAAAAATATTATAACGAGAGACTGCTTCAGTGCAGTCTTTTTTTTTGCCTGATTCTGGCTCAAATTCATCCATTTTATTAAGCATAAAAAATTACCTTTGCCGCAAAATAACGATTCTATATGTGGTTGAATAATATACTGGAAACTATTGGTAATACTCCCCTTATCAAAATAAACAACATTACAAAAAGCCTGCCTTGCACCGTGCTGGCAAAGGTTGAATATTTTAACCCCGGTAATTCAATTAAAGACCGTATGGCTTTAAAAATGCTGGAAGTAGCCGAGCTGGAAGGGAAAATTAAACCCGGCGGTACCATTATTGAAGGTACAAGCGGCAATACGGGTATGGGGCTTGCTTTGGCCGCCTGTGTAAAAGGATATAAATGTATCTTCACTACTACAGATAAGCAATCGAAAGAAAAGGCAGACATTTTAAAAGCAGTAGGTGCCGAAGTGATTGTTTGCCCTACCAATGTAGAACCTGAAGATCCACGCAGTTATTACTCTGTATCCAAACGCCTTGCTACAGAAGTTCCAAATAGCTGGTACGTAAATCAATATGATAATTTAGCCAACCGCCTTGCACATTACGAACAAACCGGCCCCGAAATATGGGAACAGACCGAAGGAAAGGTTACGCACCTGGTTGTGGCCACCGGTACAGGCGGTACCATTGTAGGCACAGGCAAGTATTTAAAAGAAAAAAATCCCAATATAAAAGTATGGGCCATTGATAGTTACGGCTCTTTATTAAAAAAATACTTTGAAACAGGAGAACTGGATCAGAAAGAGGTTTATCCATACATCAGCGAAGGTTTTGGAGAAGATTTTGTACCTGCCAACTACGATATGAGTGTGATTGACGAGTTTACAAAAGTTACAGATAAAGACGGTGCCGTGATGGCAAGACGCATTGCTAAAGAAGAAGGCATGTTTTGCGGATACAGCGCTGGCAGTGTTTTACAGGGCTTGATACAACTTAAAGACCAGCTTAAAAAAGACGATGTAGTGGTTTTGATATTTCATGATCATGGAAGCCGCTATGTTGGCAAAGTGTATAACGACCAGTGGATGCTTGAAAGAGGCTTTTTAGATGTAAAAACCTTTAAAGACCTTGTTGGAGGACGTGGTGCACAACGTTTGATCAATTTAAAGAAAGGTGATACAGTTGCATACGCAATAGAACTGATGAAGAAATATGACATCGAAAATATTCCCGTAATGGACATGGGAACCAATGTGGGCGCTATTTCTGCCGGTGGTTTATTCGATAAAATACTGAGCAATCCGGATATTAAAACCCAAACAGTAGAATCTGTTATGGAAAAAGCCTATCCGGAAGTGGCCTTTGAGACTCCTGTAGAGCGTTTAAGCACTTTTATCACCAAAGAAAACGGAGCAGTTTTAAGTAAGGATGAAAGCGGCTATTTTCATATTGTTACCAAATACGACATTATCCAAAGTCTTACAAAATAAATTAATAGGTTTTTACTATCTGGTAAAAATCAATACCATGCTGCATTTGGAGAGTGCAGCATTTTTTATATCTGAAATTTTACCATACCAAACTCGTAATTTTACGATACCCGGAAACGTATCTCTTCGATGAACGATATTGCATTATTACGAGGCGGGTAGTAATTACAGTAGCGTAAAAAAAGAGCAATATCGCTCTATAAAGGAATGTTAAACTGTTGCATCTTTGTGTTAGAAGTTGATTGATAGGAATTAAATATCAATCATTATCCAAAATCCTGATTAAACCAAAGAATTCAATCCAATGTTTGTGAAGAACCATCAAACAATCCAATATCAGTCAACTTCTTTTTAATTTTTGAAAAAACCAATATACGCTTAAAGATCTTGTCCTTAGTGAAAAACCAAAAGGTCTGAAAGTAACAAAAACCAATATCCTGCCTATGCCTTAAAAAGCGATGATGGCAAAAAAACCAAAGAATACCAATATCCTGGCCTATGCCGTTAAAAGCGATGATGGCCGAAAAACCGAAGAAAAACCAATATCCTGCCTATGCCCTCAAAAGCGATGATGGCGAAAATGAAGAACACTGAAACCAGGATAAGTAATTTACATCACGCTCATAAAAGGTAACCCCCTTTGTAAAGCGAACCTCAAAATCCTGAAGAAACCGGCTTGTGCTTAGCTGGTTAAAAAATTGACTTCCACATAAACCAGATACGACAGGTTTTTGTGGAAGTTTTTTTATGCGCTGGTTTTTCCATAATGGCTAATTTTGACTATGATCTTACAGCAAACAACCGATCTCCCATATCCACCCAAAAGAATTGTGTCGCTGGTTCCCTCACAAACAGAATTATTATTTACGCTGGGCCTTTACGCTGAAACGGTTGGTATCACCAAGTTTTGTGTTCATCCCTCATCCTGGTTTAAAACAAAAGAAAGAGTTGGAGGCACTAAAACTATCAATCTTGCCAAAATAAAAAGTTTAAATCCCGATCTCATCATCGCCAATAAAGAAGAAAATGTAAAAGAGCAAATTGAAAAACTGGCAGCGGATTACCCGGTTTGGTTAACCGATGTAAACAGCCTTACTGATGCACTTCAGATGATTAAAGATGTAGGTAAACTAACCGGTAAATCAGATACTGCCAATGCTTTAACAGGTAGCATCAGCAAAGCTTTTAATGAAATATATAAAATAGAGAAACCAGTTAAAACAGCCTACTTAATCTGGCGAAAGCCATACATGACAGTTGGGGGCGATACTTTTATAAATGATATGCTGCTGCAATGTGGTTTTGAAAACATTTTTTCAGATAAAAAAAGGTACCCTGAAATAAATATAGACGATTTGCCCATTGCTCATTGCCAATTGCTGCTGCTTTCCTCCGAACCCTACCCTTTTAAGCAAAAACATATCGATGAATTAAGCAGCCGGCTTCCTGGCACAAAAATATTATTGGCCGATGGCGAATTTTTCAGTTGGTATGGAAGCCGTTTATTACAAAGTCCTTTGTATTTCAAGCGGTTAATAGCTCAAATTCAAGGCTTTTAATCTTGCAATACTTGCATTAATTAATGCCCCATCTTCCTTACATTTGTAAAAAATAACTTCTTATGAGTAAATACAGTTCTGGTGTTTTATTTGGTGCCGAATTAGAGGCTCTATATAACGATGCTAAAGACAATGAGTTTGCATTACCTGCCGTAAATACTATCGGCACAAATACCATAAATGCTACGCTGGAAGCAGCTGCAAAAGTAAATTCTCCCGTTATTATACAATTCAGCAACGGTGGTGCTCAGTTTATTGCTGGCAAAGGAATGCCCAACGATAAGTTACAGGGAAATATTTCGGGTGGAGTTTCGGGTGCATTGCATATTCATAATGTAGCTAAGTATTATGGTGTACCCGTTGTTTTACATACCGACCATGCTGCAAAAAAATGGTTGCCCTGGGTTAGCGGATTAATTGATGCCGGCGAACAGTTTTACAAAGAAAAAGGCCAGCCTTTATACAGTTCTCATATGCTTGACCTTTCAGAAGAACCTATTGAAGAAAATATTGCCACTTCGGTTGAATTTTATAAACGCATGGCACCTCTGGGTATGAGCATTGAAATTGAATTGGGTGTAACTGGTGGTGAGGAAGATGGTGTTGATAACAGCGATATTGATAATGCAAAATTATATACGCAGCCCCAGCATGTTGCCTATGCCTATACCGAGTTAAGTAAGGTAGGTAAACTTTTTACCGTGGCCGCAGCGTTTGGTAATGTACATGGCGTTTACAAATCGGGCAATGTACAGTTAACCCCTGTTATTTTAAAGAATAGCCAGGATTATATTGAGCAGCATTTACACACAGGTAAAAAACCAGTTTACTTTGTATTCCATGGTGGCAGCGGTTCTCCGCAAAATCAAATACGGGAAGCCATCAGTTATGGTGCTATAAAAATGAATATTGATACCGACCTGCAATGGGCGTTCTGGGATGGTATTTTAGAAAATTATAAAAAGAACGAAGCTTATTTACAAGGTCAGTTGGGTAACCCGGAAGGTGCTGATAGTCCCAATAAAAAACATTACGACCCCAGGGTTTGGTTACGTAAAGGCGAAGAGAGTTTTATTAAAAGATTAGAAGTGGCTTTTGAAGATTTAAATTGTATAAACAGAAACTCATAAGTTCAGACGTTTAGGGGTTTAGAAGTTTAGTTAAAATAGCTGCTCATCTAAATCCCTAAACCCCAAAACCTCTAAACTAGTAAAAAATATGAGCCAGAAGAAAGAAGAAGATTTTTATGCGAACCTGGCCGGTGAAGAAGATACTTCCGAAGCGAATAAGCCCAACTGGTTCAAGCGGATGAAAAAAGGCATCCTTACATCTACCAAAGATAAAAAAGATGCGCCCGAAGGACTTTGGTCTAAATGCCCCTCCTGTAAATACACCTGTACCGTATCTGAACTGGCAGAAAACAATTTCGTTTGCCCCAAATGCGAATACCATCACCGTATTGGCAGTGAGGAGTATTTTGAAATACTTTTTGATGATAACCAATACACCGAGCTTTTTGCAAACATAGTTTCTAAGGATTATTTACATTTTGTTGACCTGAAACCTTATGGCAAAAGACTGGAAGAAACTTATGAGAAAACAGGCATTCACGATTCAATTACCGTAGCACATGGAAAAATAAACGGCAACGACCTGGTTGTTGCCTGTATGGATTTTGAATTTATTGGAGGAAGCCTGGGAAGCGTAATGGGTGAAAAAATAAGCCGTGCCTGCGATTATTGTATGCAGCACAACATTCCGTTTATGATCATCAATAAAAGCGGCGGTGCAAGAATGATGGAAAGTGCTTTTTCGTTGATGCAGCTTGCCAAAACATCCGGAAAATTATCGCAGTTAAGTGATAAAAAGATACCCTACATCTCTTTATGTACCGACCCCACATTTGGCGGTACTACAGCCTCCTTTGCCATGCTGGGCGATGTTATTTGTGCCGAACCCGATGCCCTGATTGGCTTTGCAGGCCCCAGGGTAATAAAGGAAACAATAAAAAAAGACCTGCCTGAAGGATTTCAACGAAGCGAATTTTTACTGGAGCATGGATTTTTAGACTTTATCGTTCATCGTAAAAATCTAAAAGAAAAATTAGGTAACTTGTTGGTTCTGTTTAAAGGTTAATGTTTACTGCAGGCATCATTTACTTTAACCCGCAATCTGCAGTATTAATAATTAATAAATTATGCTGCTTAAAAAGCTATCCATATTTGTAATTTTTCTGTTACTGATATCGGTTAAGTTGCATGCACAAGTCTCCCACTGCACACTGTTGGGTCAAAATCCTGAAACAGCTTTCCCGGTTTGCGGAACATCTGTATTTCATCAGGATACGGTACCTATATGTGGACGAAGACAGGTTGCTACACCCTGTATAGATGATACTTTATACACAGATAGAAATCCCTTTTGGTATAAATTCACCTGCTTTGAAAGTGGTAAGCTTGTTTTTTTTATAACACCCAATGTTATTACCGACGATTACGACTGGCAGATATTTGATGTAACGGGAAAAAATCCACAGGATGTATATACCGATACCAGCACATTTGTCGTATGCAGCTGGTCAGGCAATCCGGGAGTTACAGGTGCCTCTGCAGATTCAGGCGGAGTTTCTTTAATTGAATGTGAAGGCACCTGGCAAAACCGTTTTTCAGCTATGCCCGATCTGATTGCCGGACATAATTATCTTTTACTGGTAAGCCATTTTGATACTACACAATACGGCTACAATCTCTCTTTTGGTGGTGCAGGAAACACCGCCGTTATAACCGATACCTTACCACCGCACATGTTTACAGCAAGCCGTGCAACCTGCGATGGTTCTAAAATATTGGTTAAGCTTAATAAAAAAATGAAATGCAGCAGCCTGGCGGCCAATGGTACCGATTTTAGTATAAGTCCGCCTGCAGCAAACATTATTAGTGCCGTTGGTTACGGCTGCAGCACTGCATTTGATATGGATTCTGTATTACTTACTTTCAGCGCTCCATTACCGGTGGGAAATTATAATTTAATTGCCAAGAATGGAGCCGATGGCAATACCTTGCTGGATCTCTGCGATAATGGTATACCAATTAATGAAAGCATTCCTTTTACAGTTTTGTCTCCTTTACCGGTACCATTTGACAGCCTTACCAATAACAAATGCAGTACCGATTCTGTGATACTTGTGTTTCCTGATCTTATACAATGCAGTTCGGTAGCAGCTAACGGCAGTGATTTTTTTATTACCGGAACATACCCGGTTAACATTACCAACGCAGTTGCCATAAATTGTGTTAATGGATTAACCAAACATATTGTGGTTCATTTTGCATCAACCTTATTTCAACCCGGTAATTTCCAGATTATATTAAAAACCGGTACCGACGGCAATACACTGCTGAGCGAATGTGATACGCCTTCAGTTGCAGGCCAGGCCATTCCATTTAAAATATTGCCCAAACCGTTTGCCAGCTTTACATTCCCTGATACGGTTTGCCTGCCCGGGGGCAAAGTAATTTTTGCAAACAACTGCAGCATATCAGATGGTTCAGAAAATGCATTTCAATACCTGTGGAATTTTGATGACCCTCTGAGCGGCGCCAGCAACACTTCGCTACAAAAAACACCCACGCATATTTACAGCAATACCGGCCCCTTTAATGTATATCTTAAAGTTACCAGCAATGGCGGATGTATTAAGGATACCAGCACTTTGGTAAAAAGCATTCACCAGCAGCCATTGATAAATTTTGGTGTAAGTAAAAAAGAAATTTGTCTGGAAGATGCCGTTTTTTTAACCGATTCAACCATCAACACAGATGGCTACATTAATTACTGGTATTGGGATTTGGGCGATGGTAAAATTAAGAACACAAAAAACGTGTTATACATTTATACCGCAGCACAAACTTACCATGTAAGCCTGTACAC
>JBBQLS010000050.1:0-20168 GCA_038328115.1 Chitinophagales bacterium | reverse complement strand
AAATGATGCAAGTAAAACTTTTATTTCCTGGGATGTTCTGCGGGGGCGTTTGGTTTGTTCCTGCTCCATAAATATTTTTTTAAAGAACAAACTTAAAAACTCAAAATGTTGATTACAATATGTACTTAGACGGTGGGATACTATATTGGCACAAATTGATAAATTGTTTATAACTGGAAAAACAAACAAAAAGCCCCCGATTTAAATCGGGGGCCGTAAATATTATATATTGACTTATTAATAAGACCACAAGTCCTGCTCGTAGTTAAATATCTTTTCTTTGATATTCTCACCTTCCAGCAACTGCAATATGCTTTTGTTTATCAAACCCGGATACTGATCAATAAACCGGTCATAAGGATTGTCAATGGTACTTTTTATAATACGCCCATAAAACATCCTGCTTTCAAACAGATCTTCCCAACTCATACGGGCACCATAGTTTTTACCATTATACACGTCATATTTAGAGAAAATGGGTCTCATATCGGGATAGTAAACCCAGAATAATTCCTGTGTTCCGATAAACTGATTGGTTTGTGAGGTATAAACATTCATTACAGGTGCAATCCCCAGTATCCTCCAGAATAAACGGGAACTTTCCTTATCAAAGATTACTTCTTCTTTTATCCTGAATTTGTAAAATGAATCCAACACAATATCACGGGAAGTTGTATCGTACCTCACCACATTACCTAGTGAATCATAGACTGGTACAATTACTACATCACCAGACATTCTGCGAACCACATCACCCCTTGTCATGGGCGTGGTAAACCTGTCGTCAATGGGGTCAAACACGGTTACAGCACTGTCCTGTATTGCCTTAAATAAGATGGAAATAAAACGTTGATTACCATTATTTTCATCAGCCGCATACTTAAATGGCAGGTTTATTTTTTCACGGGTATCAATCTCTCTCCATATTTTATGGCGATACATGGCATCATCCGCCCTTAAATTTTCATATGGAAGCGGTGTTCTGTCTTTTAGCATGGTTGTTTCCACAGCCTCATCGGGTCTTAAAGATTTTTTAACCGTTTTAATGGGTAAGCTATCATTAAAAACTGCCGGAGCTGCAACAGCAGCAACTGCTGCAACAGTATCAACCTGTGCTTCTGTCGGCGAAACTTTAGCCTTAGTTTTAGAAGCAGTGGTTTTACGGGTGCTGGCACGTTTTGTGGCAGTACGGGTTGTTTTCTTCTTCTGTGCTTCAACAGAATTAACAAAAATGCCTAAGCACATTGCCAGTAAAAAATATTTAAGAAACCTTTTTTTCATAGCGCTTATTTTATACTCTTAGAATAATGAGAATCCAGGAGGGTTTTGAATTGTTCTTGGTTGACCATCAGGACCCACAACACGTATGTTATCAAAAATTACCGTAGAACCTGGCGCTAAGGTTTTCATGTATTCACCGGCTGCACCCAAACTTCCACTGGTTAATGAAATCTGTTTAACATTCCTGTCTCCGGGATTCATAAAGTAAACAGTACCTCCGGTTACGCTAAAACTCGCTTGAAAATCAAAATTTTCCAGATCGGCACGCACAAATTGCTGGCTTCTGAATACAACAGCCTGCATTCTGCCACCCGAACTTGGTCCAACTTTAATGATTGGATCAGGAATACGTTTGATACGAAAATCGAACTTAGAAGGTTTACCATCTGCAGTAACTGTAATACTTGCTGCACCAATAGCCGAGACCTTTACAACACGTTTTGAACCGGAGCCGCTGATTGTACCGCCCGTCATGCTTACATTTGTTTTATCCCATCCTGTTGGTGACCCAATGGTTATTGGATTATCAACACCAATGTAAAAAACATTCATTTTATCAAGCATCACGGCTGCACCACCGGGCGTACCTACCGTATATTCAATTGTATAACTTTTAGATTCTTTTGTCCCATCTGGTTTAGTATAGGTAACATTAACAGGAACAGATTTTGCTCCTCCACCGTCAGCAGTAAATTCTCTTTCTGCAACACCATCGGCATTTACCGGAACTCCAGCACCACCAATAGTAATAGAAGGTTGCGCCTGTGTACTAAAAGCACCAACACCAGCTGTAATTTTCATTTTGTCGCCCGGCATTAAATAATTAGAGCTTTGTCCTACTATTGCAGCGAATTTATTATATACAACCTTTACTTCACCAATCTTATTATGGCAAAATCTTACAACCTGGTTCTCAGAATTCTTAATATTATTTTGATACTTACTTAACAAGGTAACTGCTGCAACGGTTGGCATCATTCTGAAGCTTTTTGTAGTAGCATCATCATTTTTTGTATCAACTTCTATTGGGAAGTTAGTTGCAAAAGCTGTTGCAATTTCAGGATCAATTCCAAGCATTGCAGCCCTGTACGCTTTAAGTTTTTCATCCAGCTCCTTCCCTTTTTTCGCGTTATCCATTAGATTGGAAGATGCATTCAGATCATCAAGCTTAAAATCTTCCTCTCCATTTTCTCCTTTCTTTAAACCAGACATGGTTTTAAGCTGGTGCTTCAGGTCATCCACGTAGGCATTAAAATCATTTGAATATTTTTGTGCTGTTTGTGCATTGGTAGTCCACTTTGCAAGTAACGTTTTATCTACTTGTGGATCCGATAATTTTGCTGCCAAAGACTTAAATAGAGTTTCGTTACTGCTTTCTAAGTTCTCATTAGATTTCACCAAACTTGTATTTACTGTTTTAAAGGCTTCAAGAACTTCTGCTGATACATTCAGTGCTAACATGGCTGTTAGCACCAGATACATCAGGTTAATCATCTTTTGCCTGGGCTCTTTAGGTAAAGCCATAGTATTTTAATTTACGATTGTTATTAATAGTTTTCTAATGGTTAATCTGTTAATCCGTTAATTGGTTAATCTGTATTCGTTTAAAATACAAACCAGCTCAATTATATCAAACGGGTAAACTCATTAACTGTTTTATCTTCCCTGCATTGCACTAAGCATATTGCCATAAACAGCGTTCAACTTACCTAAGTTGGAAGCCAAAGCACCAATTTGCTCTTTTGCTTTTACTGCATCATCCACACTGGCCATCATTGCCTGGCTAGCCTGGGCCATTTGGCCGTAGAAGCTATTCAATGCTTTCAGGTGATTGTTACTTTCCTTTAACTCTAACTCGTAAATGGTATTTAATGAGCCTAAATTTTTGGTTAATACCTGCACCTGCTCATGAAAGCCTTTGGCACTTTCGCTGGCGTTGTTGAAAGTTGACATGGTAGCTGCACTTGCGGTAAATGCGGCTGACATGGTACCAATAGCTACTGTAGCTTCTTTGGTTTTTGCACCAAAATCGCTGGTAGATTTTACAACATCACTCACATCACTTATTCCGGAAACACTTGTACCCAACTTGTTAAAACTTTCGCCAAGCTTTTTAAGGCTTGTTGGTGTAATATCTGCTTCCGATAGCATTTTATCCATATTCTTCAAAGGCGAATCGCCTAAAACCTTAGCCTCAAGGGGTATTGCAGCTTCTGGTGGTGGAGCAAATATGTACAATGCCGCATAAGCAGCAAAAATGATACACTCGGTATATAAACCAATTTTTAACCACATATCTGCACCTGGAGCATGCAATATTTTCTGTAATGCACCAAATAATACGGGTACTGCAGCTGCAGATACACCAATGTTTAAGATTCGATCAACTGGACGTCCGGCCATAAAATTTAAGTTTTAGTTGGGGTTTTTAATTTTATTTATTACACAAAGTTTATATGAAAATATTTTTAAAATATACTCTTAATTTATCAATCGTTTTTTAAATACAAAGAGCGTTACTCAATGCAGGCTGACAAAAATTAAGAAAATACTTTAAAAATATGATCGATAAGAATATTTAGTTGTTGAAAAACAGGATTGGTTTATTATTTTTTCTTGCCTTTTTTCTGTGCTGGTGGTAAATCAATTACGCAACGGAATCCGATGTATGATTTTGCTGTATCCTGATATTCGTATGAACGGGAACCGCATCTTAAGAAATATCCAACATCTTTCCAGCTACCCCCACGTAAAACCTTACGTTTATCACGAGGCTTATCCGTTTCTTTAGCATCATACCTGATGTCCGGGTTCATATCATGCTGGAAATTATATGCACCTTCATAATATAAAGATGAGGTCCATTCTGCTACATTGCCAGCCATATTATACAAACCAAAATCATTTGGCCAGTAAGCATCGGCACGTACTGTATAAAATCCACCATCTTCGGGATAATTTCCACGGCCTGGCTTAAAGTTAGCCAGCAGACATCCTTTTTTATTTCTCAGATAATATCCACCCCATGGATAATCAGCCTGAGACCGACCACCTCTTGCAGCGTATTCCCATTCTGCTTCGGTTGGTAACCTAAAGTCAGATTCGGCGGTTTTCTTTTTAGATTCCAGATATGCATTCAGATAGTGTGTTCTCCATTCGCAGAACGCCGTTGCCTGTTTCCAGCTTACTCCTACAACCGGATAATTTCCAAATGCCGGATGGCTGAAGTATTTTTTAGCCATTGGTTCATTATATGAATAGGCAAAATCCCGTACCCAACATAATGAATCCGGATAAACCGGTATAGCTTTTTTAATGATGAATTTGGAGCGGGGAACTGTAGCATCGCGGTTTTGAGCTGCAGCTTTGTAATCAAAGATTTCTGATTGATATACAATTTTAGTAGGGTCTAATTCTTTTTTGCCGAATATACGATTATCGGGTGTAACTATGATAGCATCTACTTTTTCCATAGTTGCCTTATCGCCCCATTTAATTGCATTAGCTTTCTTCCAGTCAATATATTCATTACCATCGCTTCCCTGTTTTACATATCCCATAAGCTTTGCAGCAATAGAATCTCTAACCCAATTGGTAAACTGACGGTACTCGTTATTGGTAATTTCGGTTGCATCCATCCAAAACCCGTTGATAGAAACAGATTTATTTCTGGCAGTAAGGGCATAACTTAAGTCCTCATCGCTGTTGCCCATATGAAACGTTCCTGGCGGAATATATACCATTCCCGGAGGCTTTGGTAAACTCCACCTGGATCCCGGAGCTGCCCCGATAAGTTGCCCCTTATCAACAGCATAGCCTGTGCCGCCGGACTTACCACCTGATTTCTTACAACTGGTAGTTAAAGTTGTGATAGCTATAAAAGCTACTAAATAAAACAGCCTGTACTTCATTGTTTTTAACTTTGAGGGTATGGGGCAAATGTAATGATTATTTTTGTTTATCATCATTTTTATGATTGATTCAGATTTATTTTTTAAGCAAAAAAAACAGCCCTGAAAATTGTAAACGAAAGAAAAAAGCAAATATTGTGTTTACAACTTTAAAAGCACCTATTAAAAACCACTGATAAATTCTATGTATTTAGGGCATTAAGAGCAGGCGAAATACGATTTTTATTATGGGATAATTGGAAGTGTAATTTCGAGAGTTTTTATGGAACTACAAAAAAAACAGGCTGATTTCTTTATAGAGTTTTGTTAATTGCACGAGAATGCATTTGTTACTGATATGGGTAGAAACCTGCGAGGCTGATTAATAAGCAATGAATTTCTATGATTATGATGCAGGCTGATAAAGGATTACAGGCTGTTCTACTATTTTGTAAAGTGTAGGGAAACATTGCCGATTTGATAACGTTAGCTCAAAATCCGGAATATTATTAACCTGCATTTATTTTTTTTATGGCTCTACCTCCGGAATATTTTTATTCTAATAAGGGTACTTTGTTTAGCAAATATCAAAGCAATTCTTGCACTCCAGATAGTTGTTACCTGCCTAAACTGCTACAAAAAGTCCCGTTTATCCCATACCTGACTTATAAGCTATAAGCATACCGGTATTTATTTTTTTATTAATTGTTAAAGAATTCTTAAAAGAGATTTACAAGGCTATTATAAAGCAGCTTTTATAGTGTTATAGGTATCGCTGAAACAATTAACCGGCTAACTGTAATATTAAACCAATACAGTTATTTCTTTTTAAGGGAAGAAAGATAAATCTCCAGAGCACTTACCATGCTGGGAGCCATTGGTTGTGGCGCTTTTATTTCCAATATCAGCCCTGCTTCTTCAGCTGCTTTAAAGGTATTAGCGCCAAATGCGCCAATGGTTGTGCCGTTCTGTTTAAATTTAGGGAAATTCTCCATGAGACTTTTAACACCGCCGGGCGTAAAAAAGCATATCAGGTCGTAATTTCTGGCAATTACATCAATTATATCATTACTGATTATTTTGTATAAAACAGGGGTTGCGTACTCACAATTATGCATTTTAAGCCAATTGGTTATCTCACTGTCAAATGACTCAGAACAGGGGTAAAGGAATTTCTCATTATCCTTATGCTTGTTAATAACATCAAACAGGCACTTATTGGTACCATCAGCACTGTAAAACACTTTGCGTTTACGGTACAAGATAAATTTTTGAAGATAAAGGGCAACCGCTTCAGTAATACAGAAATACTTGGTTTCCTGCGAAACGCTGATCTTCATCTCATCGCAAATACGAAAAAAATGATCAATAGCATTGCGACTTGTAAAAATTACTGCCGAATAACTGGCAATGTCAATCTTTTGCCTGCGAAATTCCTTAGCCTGAATGCCATCTACAACTATAAAAGGGTGAAAATCGAGGTTCAGATTATGTTTTTTGGCCAAATCGAAATACGGCGACTTATCGCCATCAGGCTTAGGTTGGGTAATGAGTACTTTTTTTACTGTTTTCCCTGAGGTAACAATGTGAGATGAACCATTTTTAACCATAATCGTTACTGAGTGGTATGCAAAACTACAGATTTTTAGTTAAATAAACCATTAAACCCTTGTAAATCAGCATTAGGGGCAAAATCTCCAGGCTTATTATGTATAAAAGAAAGTGGAACTTGCTGATTTTAAATTGATTTTGAATTAACCCATAAGACCTTAAAAAGCGCAGTAACAAAAAAATACCAATACCTATCAAAGAAACCAGTACGGCTGTGTTAACAATCGGCGTATCTGAAAAAGCGAATATGACAATAAATGGAACCAAAAAAATGCCCATGATCTTGTTAATAAGAAAAATCACAAAAACATAAGTATCAACTGCTTCTTTCAAACCCGTTATCCAGCCGGTAAACTTTAATATGCAATACTTTATAAAATAGAGAGTCCCCATCAACCCTATTGAAGCAAAAACCACTATCCATCTGTTACCGGTATTTAATAACCGGTAATGTGATAAGAGTAAATATGCATATATACCTCCGCTGATCACAAAAAAAATATTGAAAAGAAAGGATGGTAATTTTGCCTGCAAAAGCTGATCGGTTATCTGGTTTTGCCTGAGCGATGTATTAAAAAATATCCTGAAAAGATTTTTAAAGTAACGGCTGTAGAAAAATTTTAAAAAAGCCAGCAACAGTACCAATGCAGTTATCAGATAAAAAAATGCGTCGTTTGATCTGTCTCTTTTCAAGGTTACGGCCAATGAAACCGGCTCTGCATCAATATTCAGCAGGCTGTTTTTAAATTTAAAGGCAGGTTTGGCTACCATAGCTACTTTAACCGAATCTGATAGCTTAATCAGGTTTGCAGAATCATTAATATTGGAGCTTGTTATTGAGTCTTTTCTGCCAATGATAGTATCATGAGTTTGGGCACGAAGTGAGGCGGAAAGCATGAGGAGCAAAAACAACAGGAAAGAAATCGGCTTCACCAGGTAAATAATTTTGTTGCAAAAATAGATGCTGTGTGTGATACTTTTAAAAGTAATTCACATATCCAAAATGTATTTTAGATGCCTCACGCAGGTTTAACTTTACATCATTGCGCTTACCGGCAGCGTAACTGATGTTCAATATCCCAAACCTGGTTTCAAAAGCAAGGCCCAGGCCTGCACTGATAAAATTATTATTCAGGTCAACAGATTGATACTTGTTTTTAACCCAGCCACCATCAACAAATCCAAACATATACGAGTTCAGCTTTAACCGGTACCTGTATTCTGCCGTAAGCACGGCATACTCCGTTGCATAAATACTTTCTTCATCAAAGCCTCTTAAAAGTTTATACCCGCCGATCTGAAACAACTCGTTGCGGAAAGTGCTGGGGCTTATAAAAAGCCCGCCATTGATAGCCGTTTTAACAGTTGCCTGCTTACCTACCGGAAAAAAATGTGCAGCAGCAAGTTTAATTCTGAACTGGTACGACCGGGCCCTTACTGAATCGTATAAACTGGCATAATCAAATGCAGGATCCTTTAAGCTCAGAATTTCATTATTTTTTTTAATATTCTTAATACCTACCGACCCTGTAAGTTTTATTTCGTTTCCGCTGCGTGGATTAAGTTTGTAGTCTGTTTTATTCCATTCGTATTCCAAACCCACATTTACCGCTTTAACATCAATATTGGGTGGCAGCATTTTTGTAGCTTTTACCAGGTTGGTATCAACACCGGTGCCCAGTAAATAACTGTTTTGCCATTGCACAAATACTTTACCCGACTTATTTACCGATAACAGGTATTGTAACCCCACCAATGCATTTATCTGTAAAAATGTTGAGTCTTTTTTAAAAAGATCAAATGCAAAGTCGAAACCAAAAGCGGAATTAAAAATATACGGCTGCTGAAAGCCCAGGTTTAACCGGGGAGATTTAGGCTGCAATTGCTGCCATTTTAACAAGATACTTTCGCCATTGCTTAAAGCATTTTTAAGATCGAGGTTTACATCGGCAGTCAATTGTATTTTACCCGACTGATTGGCACTGGGCAAAAAGCCAATTAAAAAATTGGCGTGGCTGCTTCTTTTAGGTGCCAGGTACAAATTAAGGATAGATCCAGTGCCCAGCATGGTTATATCGCTTGGTTGTATTGTTTGCAGATACGGAAGTTCAAGCATACGTTTATCTACCTGCTCAAGCCTTTCCTTATTATACAAACTACCATTGGGTATAGAAAGATAATGCCGCAGGAATTGTTTTGAGATTTTTACCTTTCCTAAAACACGTATGCTGTCGATATGATACAATGGGCCTTTCCTTGCCCTGAGGAGTGCATCCATTTTTTCTTCATTAAGCCGGATGCTGTCTAAGAATATCTCTGCAAACGGATAACCATTCTTTTCGTAATAATCCAATATCTTTTGCTGCAAACCAAGCAACTGCTGAATGTTAAGCAGTTTGCCCTTGTAATCCTTTTCCCTAAAGCCGCTTTCGTCCATAGCAGCTTTTTCAATACCATCGGGTATCAGTTTTATCCATTGATATTGCTTGCCTAAAAACAAATGAATGAGTGTAGCATTTTCTTTTTCTAAAACACTATCTACCGAAGCCGTAGGATACCCCTTTGAACTTAACAACACAACCAGCCCCTGGATATAATTATCGCAGAAAAGCTTATTTGCAAAATGCTGTTGCAATTTTAATGCCCCCGCATTAAAGGAGTTATCTTTGTCAACAAACTGTATATTTAATTGATAAGGTTGATTTTTTTGAGCATGGCTGCCTGTTGCAGCAATTAACAAAACCAAACACAACAGTGCAGGAGACAGAATTTTACAGCATATTAATTTAACAGGTGTCATTAATAATCAAATCTAAAATAATATCCCGATACTTACCGGGACTAAAACTAAAATCTTTGCCTGGCATTTATATTCATATCCCTTTTTGTAAACAAGCCTGCCACTATTGCAATTTTCATTTTTCTACATCGCTGGGGCAAAAAGAAAAAATGATGGAGGCGATTGTTACAGAAATAAATATAACACCACAGACCCGGCCCCCTCTATCTCCCCTGAAGGGGGAGGAAATGGAGAAGATCATTTCGAAGATTAATAAGGCAATTATTTCAACACTTTATTTTGGTGGAGGCACGCCCAGTATTTTAAGCATTGATGATTTAAAAATAATTTTCAACGCATTGCACAAACGTTTTGTTTTTGATGATAATGCTGAAATAACGCTGGAGGCAAACCCTGATGATATTACAGAGTTGAAATTACAAGAATGGAAAAGCCTCGGCATTAACAGGCTTAGTGTGGGCATTCAAAGTTTTGTGGAAGAAGAATTGGTTTGGATGAACAGGGCACACAATGCTGCAGAATCTTTAATGTGCATTGACAAAATTAAGGAAGCCGGCTTTACAAATTATTCCGTTGATCTGATCTATGGCTCTCCTCTTTTAAGTGATGAAGATTGGAAAAGAAATGTAGATATTGTTATTAAAAAAAACATTCCGCATATATCCTGCTATGCGTTAACAGTGGAACCAAAAACTGCGTTAGATAAAATGATTGCGCAGCATAAAAAAGAACCGGTGGATGCAGAAAAACAAGCCAACCAGTTTTTACTGCTGATGAACTGGATGGAACAGGCCGGGTATGAACATTATGAAATAAGCAACTTTGCAAAACCTGGTTTAAGAAGCAGGCACAACAGCAGTTATTGGAGTGGAGAAAAATATTACGCCTTTGGCCCGGCCGCCCATGCCTTTGATGGCAAAAGCCGCAGATGGAATGTTGCTAACAACAGTTTGTACATTCAATCGCTGCAACAAAATACAATTCCTTTTGAAGAAGAAATACTTACCCAAACAGAGCAGCTTAATGAATACATAATGACTTCGCTGAGGACTATGGAAGGCCTTGACATGGATTATGTAAGTGAAAAATTTGGAGAAGATAAGCGAAACGAAATTTTAAAAGCAATTGGTAAATATAGAATTACCGGGAAAATAAAATTTGCCAGGCAATTTATTATTTTAACAAAAAAAGGTAAATTGTTTGCCGATGGGATTGCCGCTGATTTATTTTCCTGAGTGGCTGTAATGCTTCTTTACATACTTAACCAGTTCTGCTACTGTTAAGCAAAGTACCATAAAAAGAATGGCAGCAGGAGCGATATTTGAAAAAGAGAAAGGCATTGTTTTCATTTTTTCTGATATAAACCTACAACCTTTTTATACCAAACACAACTCAATACTGTTAAAACCTTCGCTTGCAGGAAGGTTTTCCCATAAAATTCTATAAATGGTATCTGCAATGGGCATATCGGCCAGTATTTTTCGGTTAATAGTATGCATGCATTTACTGGCATTATAACCTTCTGCAACCATGCTCATTTCCAGCTGTGCGGCTTTTACTGAATAGCTTTTACCAATCATGTTGCCAAAAGCCCGGTTACGGCTGTGCAGCGAGTAACAGGTAACGAGCAAATCGCCCAGGTAAACCGATGCTGCATAATTATTAGAGCGGTGTTCCTCCGCAGGTTTGCGTATGTCGGTATGCCCAACCTCAATATTTTTAATACCCGCCTTCTTTAAAAACCCTGCCATTTCATCTGCACAATTGGCAATGAATACGCTTAAAAAATTATCTCCATAATCAAGTCCATGCGCAATACCGGAACCAACTGCATAAATATTCTTCAATACAGCAGCATACTGCACACCAAATATGTCATCATTTTCAACCGTGTTTAAATAACCGGTTTTAAAGCATTCGGCAATATCATGTGTAGTTTTTTTATCGATGCCCGAAAATGTGAGGTAAGATAATTTTTCTGCAGCAACTTCTTCTGCATGGCATGGGCCAAGTACCGCAAAGTAATCCTGCAAATCAACCCCAAATTCATTCTTCAGATATTCGTTGAGCAACAAATTGCTCTCTGGTAAAATTCCTTTTATAGCAGAGATGATTTTCTTTCCGGTAAAAATATTTCTGTCTAAATTTTTTAATGCATCATCTGTATAAGCAGACGGTATAACCACAACAATACAATCGCTGTTGGCAATAACTTCTGCAGGGTTGGTGGTTAATTTTATTTTTGAAGTATCGAGGTGGGCGGTGGGCAAATACTGTGGGTTGTGATGCCGCTCCTGGATGTGTTTGATATGCGCTTCACTCCTGTTCCACCAATAAATACGGTTTCCGTTATCGGTTAAAATTTTTGCCAATGCAGTTCCCCAGCTTCCGCTTCCAAGTATTCCGAAGTTCATTTTGATAATTGATAATGGATAATTGTTTAATGGATAATTAAGCCCAGTTTGAATTTATACAGCATTATTAATTATCCATTATTACATTATCCATTGGTTAAAGCCCTAATTTATCTACCGCCAACTGCGCTGCAATCTGGCTGGCATCTTTTTTATTAAAACCTTTTGCTTCCGCAATCAATTCGCCATCCACCGTGGCGCCAATGGTAAAAAGCCTTCTGCCATTTTCAAATTTTTCATCCAACGTTTCAAATTCAAGTGCCTTCCCGTTTTTATTTGCCCAGCCGTATAACCTGTTCTTAATATTAATTTCCACGTCTTCCAGATCATCCATAAACATGTGCGGCATGATGATGCATTTTTCTACCCACTTATGTGTACCGGCATAACCCTTGTCCAGGTAAACCGCTCCTATCAACGCTTCTAAGGTGTTGCCAAATATTTGGGATATTTTGAGTGCATTATCATACTTATTGTAAAACGTGATTTTTTTAAGGCCCATTTTTAAAGCAATGTCATTCAGCTTCTGGCGGTTAACCATTTTACTTCTCATCTCGGTTAAAAAGCCTTCGCCTTTGTACGGGTATTTTTTAAAAAGATAATGTGCTACTATCGAACTTAAAACCGCATCGCCTAAAAACTCAAGCCGTTCATTATTTTCATCGGCACCTTCCCGTACGCTGCGGTGGCTAAGGGCGGTTTTGTAAAGCGTAATTTCTCCGGGAGTAAAGCCGAGTACATTACTCAACTGCTTTTTAAATTCGCGGTTGTGTGACTGGCTTTTAAAGAAGTCTTTTATGAATTGCAAATCGAAATTATTATTTATGTGAAATTAAACTTATTAAGCTGAAATAAAATTACGAAATTTTTGTTGTGCAGATTTATTGAAATTCGTAACTAGAATATTTCAGATCGTAGAGATAATATTTCGACTTCGCTCAATGCTGCCCATTGGTATGCGGTAAAAGTGAGATTCTTTTTTCCTTTTATTAAAAGAAAAAAAGAACAGAACAAGTTCACAACGATGATGCCCAAAACTTCACAGTTCGTCTCAAAAAAAAATAAATAAGGTAATCTACGCAACGTATTTCTTAACGATCACACTTGCATTATGCCCACCAAAACCAAACGTATTGCTTAATGCAGCATTTACCGTGCGGTGCTGTACTTTGTTAAAAGTAAAATTAAGTTTTGGATCCAGTTCCGGATCATCGGTAAAATGATTGATTGTTGGAGGAACAATATCTTTTACCACCGCCATTATACAGGCAAGCGCTTCTAAAACACCGGCTGCGCCCAGGCAATGGCCGGTCATACTTTTTGTAGAGCTTATGTTTAAATCATAAGCATGTTTGCCAAAAACACTTAATATGGCTTTTGTTTCTGCCAGATCACCCAACGGAGTAGAAGTTCCATGTACATTGATGTAATCAATATCTTCAGGTTTCATACCAGCATCCCGCAAAGCAACATTCATTACATTTTTTGCACCCAACCCTTCGGGATGTGGTGCTGTAATATGATGAGCATCGGCAGTTGCGCCACCACCGGCAATTTCGCAATAAATTTTTGCACCACGTGCCAGTGCATGCTCCAGGCTTTCAAGCACCAAAACGCCGGCGCCTTCTCCCATAACAAAACCATCGCGGTCTTTATCAAAGGGGCGGCTGGCAGTTCCGGGATCGTCGTTTCTTTCGCTAAGGGCCTTCATGGCATTAAAACCACCAACGCCTGGCGAACTGATAACGGCTTCGCTACCGCCGGTTACAATAATATCTGCCTTACCCAACCTGATGGTATCAAAAGCGTCAATAACAGCATTGGTGCTGCTTGCGCAGGCACTTACAACTGCATAGTTGGGACCTCTGAAACCATAACGCATAGATATCTGCCCTGCGGCAATATCCAATATCATTTTGGGAATAAAAAAGGGATTGTAACGTGGCGTACCATCGCCTAAAGCAAAGTTGCTCACCTCTTCATAAAAAGTTGTGATGCCTCCAATGCCGCTGGCAAAAATTACACCCACCCTGTCCACATCAACATTTTCTTTGCTGATACCGGCATCTTTGATGGCTTCGTCGCTTGCGATTAATGCAAACTGCGTAAACCGGTCAATTTTTCGGGCTTCCTTGCGTTCAAGGTAATCGGTGGGTTCAAAATCTTTAACCTCACAGGCAAACCTGGTTTTAAACTTGCTGCAGTCGAATTGTTTGATAAAATCACAGCCGCTCACCCCCTCAGCCAAACCCTGCCAATAAGTCTCAACAGTTTTGCCTAATGGAGTCAGTGCTCCCAATCCGGTAACTACAACCCGTTTTAATTCCATAAAAGTTGCCTGTGATAGTTAAGTTAATTACTTAGCATGCTCCTCTAAGTAAGCATTGGCCTGACCCACAGTAGTGATGGTCTCAGCCTGCTCATCGGGAATAGAAATGTTGAATTCTTTTTCAAATTCCATAATAAGTTCTACGGTGTCCAAGCTATCGGCACCTAAATCGTTGGTAAAAGAAGCTTCCGGCGTAACCTCTGCTTCATCTACTCCTAATTTGTCAACAATTATTTTCTTTACTCTTGTTGCAATGTCTGACATGATAATTAAATTTAGTTTGTATTGGTTGCAAAAATATACATTTTGCACTAATTGCAAAGAAATAGATATTGTTTGATAAATACCCATTTAGTACCATAAAATTTTCCAGTTTCTTTAATCCGGTTTTTGTAACCCCGATTTAATCATTTAATTATCCCTTTTATAACCAATATAACCAATTGTTTTTTTTATAGCTAAGTAACGGGTAAAAAAAATTGTATATTGTAAACCCGTCCCTGCCAAAACTTTTACCTTTATCAAAAATACATCTGTTTATGGCCTTAAAGCAAATAGACCACGGCACTAAAGAGTACCTGCAAATGGTAAAGCTCAGAGATGAGATACTGAGGCAGCCACTCGGCCTTTCCTTTACGCCCGATGAACTGGCCAGGGAAAAGGAAGATATACTGATTGGCGCTTTTGATGAAGACGTTTTACTGGCCTGCTGCATACTTACCAAAGCGGGTAATAATTGCCTGCGTCTGCGGCAGATGGCTGTACAGAATAACCAGCAGGGTAAAGGCATTGGCGCCAGCATGATGAACTTTGCCGAACTGGTAAGCAGGGATAAAGGATATAAAAAACTGATCATGAACGCACGGGAGACTGCTGTTGGCTTTTACGAAAAGCTGGGTTATAAGGCTGTGGGCGATAAGTTTACAGAAGTAACCATTCCGCATTATGTGATGGAGAAGAAATTATGATCGTGAGTGGTGAATTGTCAGTGGTGAGTTTTGCAACATGCTGACTCTGTCTACTCACGTCTCACCATTCACCACTCACGCCTCACGTCTTCACAATCTTTGCTTTCAATATCTTCCTTGCCTCATGCTCATCATCTCCTTCAAAAGCATCTTTGGGTACAATAAAAAATGAGCGGCTGTTAAAATACAAATGAAAAAAATGCGGGCTCTCCATCCAGGTGCTGAATTCGCTCCAGTTCCAGCTTCTGCCGCCCCGGTCATTTTCAATTCTGAAAACATCATCGGCTAAAATTGCTCTAAAACGATCCCGGAAAGTTTCGGCTTTTTTGTAAACCATATAGGGCATCGCAAACCAGAATATAATCATCAGCGTAAACCACAGCAACGAACTTATTAAAAAGGCAAAGGGAGAAATCTTTTTAAAGAAAAATAACCCGGCCGATAACAGAGCAAATACATTTACCAGTATCATCATCACTTTTATTTCCCGACGGGTTATAAAATGATAGCGTAATGCCTGTATTACTTTATTCTTGTCGTAGGTAAAAAATTGTGAAGTCATAAAACAAAGATAAAGGATACCCTGTTGGCGACTATCAGCTCTTAAAAAAAATAGAGTCAACCCGTTCGCAGAGATAACATATCCGCTACGGTAAACCCATTTCCTGCAATTCATTCCGCTTTTTCTGCAACTCACACCTTTTTTATTGCAACAATTTTAAATCTGTGGTACTATTAGTGTTGAAAGCATTCCCTTAAAATAATTTATCAATTCTAAAAATTACAGTCATGAAAATTTTAAAACTTTTATCAGCAGCAGCATTAAGCCTGTTTTTTTTACAAACCAATGCCCAGGAAGTTCCCAAAGGATTCAGCAACGGAAAAGTTACCTTGGCCGATAACACGGTAGTAACCGGTTTTATTAAAGACAATATCCGTAAAGATGCATCGGTAACTTTACTGGTTAACGGTAAAGAAAAAAAATACAATGGATCAGATATAGCATCAGCCGAAATTGATGCAACTACCTACAATTGCATGAAAGGCGATTTCTTTAAAGTGGTTTGCAACGGCGAATTAACTTTTTTACAAAAAGTAAGTGATGCTTCTTCTAAACCAACAACCGTTGGTAACGAAGTATTCTTTTTAAGTGGCACCGAAGGCAAACCTGGAGATTATTTCATTTACGAAAACAAAAACCAACTACTGAAACTGGTTTCAAAGAAAAATTTAAATGATGTTGTAACCAATAGCTTTGCCGGATATGCACCTGCCATTGAAAAGGCAAAAGCAGCACAAAATGATATTGCCCTGTTGAAAGGCGCTGTTGAATCTTTCAACAGCCGCAGGAGCAACTAAAGCTTAAAAAATAAAACCGGCAGTCGCTTATTTGTACAAAACATACCGATAACCTGCCGGTTTTTATATCTTTACTATATGAGGCGCACCAATTGTAAAATAGGTTTTAACGATGGCTGGCTTATGCTTTTTACCATACCGGTGCTGGGCTTTATTGTACCTTTTATTTTTGGGGGATGCCGTTTTGCAAGGCCTCCTTTTTTTACCCTGGACCTGTATTTAAAAACCATTGCAATTGTTATTTGCCTGTGGGCAGGCGACAGGCTGATAATGATCTGGAGCCGTGGAAAATACCCTTTATTTAAAGATGTTCGCAAACGGCTGATTCACCAATCGGCAAGCATGTTTGTTTTTACAGTTGTTGGCAATAATTTACTTGGCTGGTTTATTGATGATGTAGTTTTTAATAAAGAAGGTGGCAGTTTTTTTTACACTGATAAATTGATCAATACAAATTCGGCAGCAATTTTTTGCACCATTATGATCATCGCTGTTTACGAGAGTATTTACTTTATTAATGAGCTGAGAAAATCGGTGGAAGAAAAGGAAACACTAAAAAGAGAAAGCCTGAAAGCCCAGCTGGATGCGCTTAAAACGCAGGTGAATCCGCACTTTCTTTTCAACAACCTTAACACACTTACCGCCATTATACCTGATACGCCCGACCAGGCAATTGAGTTTGTACAGCAAATGTCGAAGGTTTACCGGCATATACTGGAAGTGCAGGATGAAAAAACAATACCATTAAAAGATGAGCTGGATGTATTGAGAGCTTATGGCTTTTTATTGAAGACCCGTTTTGGTGATAATCTGGATATTGATATTGATGTGCCGGAAGAAAAATTACAACAACAGATCGTTCCGTTATCGCTTCAACTGCTGATGGAAAATGCCATCAAGCATAATATTGTTTCGGCGGCCAAACCACTTAAAATAAAAGTGTTTGCTGAGAATGGGCATTTGCTTGTAAGCAACAACCTGCAAATAAAAAACCAATTGATAGAATCAACCGGCATTGGTTTACAAAACATACGCAACCGATACAAATTATTCAGTAATGATGAAGTAAAAGTGGATGAAAGCGGCGACAGCTTTACCGTTTCCATTCCTTTGATACCAAACTAACATGAAGGTAATAATCATAGAAGATGAAACACCTGCTGCCAACCGGCTGGGAAAATTGCTGCAAACTATCAGTGATGAAATTGATATTATTGAAAAATTAGACAGCGTTGCATCTGCAGTAGCATACTTTCAATCTGCTGCACAGCCCGACCTGATTTTTATGGATATACAACTCGCCGATGGTTTAAGTTTTGATATTTTTTCGCAGGTGCAGATAAAAACGCCGGTAATTTTTACCACTGCTTTTGACCAGTACACTTTAAAAGCTTTTAAAGTAAACAGTATTGATTATTTATTGAAACCCATAGATGAAAATGAGCTTAGACTGGCCGTTGATAAATACTACGAACTCTATCACAAAAAACCAAATGACTACCCCGACAAGCTGATGAAAATGCTGGCAGATATGTATGCCGCTAAATACAAAGAGCGGCTGTTGGTAAAGCGTGGACAACAACTCAGCTTTATAAAAACCGAAGCCACTGCTTTTTGTTATGCCGATGGAAAACTTTGCTATGCGGTAGATTTTAATAACAACAAACATCTGCTTGAAATAAATCTTTCGCAACTGGAAGAGCAACTGCAACCGAATAAATTTTATCGCATTAACCGGCACTTACTGGTAAATATTGATGCTATAAAAAAAGTACATACCTGGCTGGGCGGAAGATTGAAATTGGAAATTTTGCCTGCAACGACTGCAGAAACGATTGTGAGCCGTGAGCGGGTGAATGGATTTAAGGAGTGGTTAGGTCAGTAATAATTAAATAAGAAATTGAAAACCTTGTTAATTTTTAATGACTGTCTGGGGTGAGCTTGTCGAACCCGGTATATTATAATGAACCCGCCTTCGACAGGCTAAGGCTGACAGCTTTTGTGAGTCAGATTTAATATTAATTACAAAGCTCACCAGCAACCTTACCACCGCCATCGACCGGCATACCACCAATTAGATGGCCTCTTAATGATACATTGATGAAACTTACCCTGCAGTTTTGGGCTTTACCATCCGGAGTGCTGTTATCAGCAACTGGTTTAGTATCTCCAAAGCCCACGGCTATCAGGCGTTTGCAGTCCACACCCAGTTCAATTAATTTTTTACAAACAGCCAATGCCCTTTTTTCGCTGAGTGATTGACTGACAGTAGGACCGGCGCTGTTATCTGTATGACCTTCTACCCGCAACATACTTATGTACGATTTATCATCCAGATACTGTTTAATGATCTGCAGAGCAGCAGTGCTTTCTGATTTTAACTTTGCTGTGCCAGGTTCAAACTCAACCTGCTTTGTAATTTTTACTTCGCTGCCTTCCAGTTTGTAATCCTGTGCCTGCATTGAAATTGAAAAGGCTACAAGTAATATCGTTAAGAATATTTTCATGAATTAGTATTTAATTTTCCAAATGTCTATTATTAAAATAGAAGATTTAATACCCAATGCGGGGTATTTTATTTTTTTATGATTTTATCTTGCTTTGCAGCACTACTTTTGAAAATATGATTTTACTTAAAACTCAAAGGTCATCAACCGTTAAATCACTTTTTTTAAAAATGGTGGCGGTTTTACTAATGGGCATTATCTCCTGCAAAGAAAAAAGAGAACCAAGGCAGATCGAGCGTTCTTTCTATTACTGGAAGTCTGTTTTAAATATCACAAGTTTTGAAAAGCAAAAACTGGATTCTCTCAAAGTAAAAACCGTCTACCTTAAATTTTTTGATGTGGATTGGGATGAAGGAAGCCGCAAACCAAAGCCAGTAGCCAAATTGCAAGCCGTCGACTATAAGTTACCCGGGAACTTTAAGGTTATTCCAACGGTTTTCATTACCAATGAGTGCATTCAAAAAATTGATTCATCACAGGTAGCAGCATTAGCAAAAAATATTCACACACTGATTCTTGAAATTAAGCAGATAAATAGTTTTGACAGCATCCCCGAAATTCAAATTGATTGCGACTGGACTGCCGCAACCAAAGACAAATACTTTCTGCTTCTTAAAAACACAAAACTCCAAACTCCAAACTCCAAACTGTCCTCTACCATCCGCCTGCATCAAATTAAATTTCTTTCCAAAACCGGCATACCGCCCGTTGACCGTTGCCTGCTGATGTGTTATAATATGGGCAACTTAAAAGACCCAGCTACCAAAAATTCTATTTTAGAAACAGCAGAATTAAAAAAATATATCGGCAATCTTTCTACTTATCCATTGCCGCTGGATGTTGCTTTTCCGCTATTTGATTGGAAAGTTTTATACCGCAATAATATGTACACCGGTTTGATACAGGGTTTACCTGATGAAACCTTCAATAATTCTTTCTGCAGTAAGACCGGAAACCGCTACCAGGTTTTAAAAGACACTTTGTTACAAGGTTATGAGCTTCGCAAAGG
>JBBQLS010000049.1:0-20216 GCA_038328115.1 Chitinophagales bacterium | reverse complement strand
ATCATTATCTCATCCGAAAAAATATGCGTATCGCCTCCTGCGCCTTCGTGCCAGGCCGGCAGCTTACCATATTGCATGGCTTTAATTTTTACATACCTTGCCGGCACGGCTGTAAAAACAGCTTCCACATTTTTAACCTGTGCATTCAAATCTTCAATGGGTAAAAAGTTTTCGCCGCTGTAAACCTGTGTGTATTGCTTTCCATCAGCAGATGTTTCAATGATAATATGCTTTGGTAAAACGATCCATGCACGGGTATCCTGCAATAAACCAATGGTAACTGAAGATATAGTTGTTGTTTTCTGCAGGTCGATCAACACATCCATATCTGCTTTTTGATAGCCCTGCCAGTTGCCTTTGCGCCAGTCCGCTTCGCCACGTATATCATCAATTAAACCATTGGCGCCATTGCCATCATATTGTTGCTCATAAGCAGTATTCAATTTTATTGTCCAGTTGTGCGGTGCTTTTCTGTAAACAGCAGTTGTAACAAAACTGGTTTCACCTTTGGCATTGATGGCAATTGCTTTTATGGTAGCAGATTTATTGATTGAGAACGGGCCAATATATTTTTTAGATGCTTTATTGGGTGCTGAACCATCCTGTGTGTAATAATAACTCTCTCCCTTTTGTGCAGAACCAATCTTAATTGTTTTTTTATCCCTAAAGGAAATAGCACCACCATCAATAACAGGATTTAAAATAATTTTGTTATCGGTAATGGCTGTTGAAGGAATATCAACAGTGCCAAAAGCGGATGCATTTGCACCCATCACAAAATTTAAACTGCCGCCATTGTTTATATCGAAGTAAGAAATATATGCTTTGTTATGTAGCTTATCATTCAGCTTGGCAGACTGAATATAAAATTTATCCTTGCTTAAGTTATCAGCATTTATTTCAAATGTTTTGCCATTCTCCAAATGAATTTTTACAGTTGAGAACAGCGGCGTACCAATAATATAATCGGTTGTGCCCGGTGTTACCGGGTAAAAACCCATGGCGCTCAATACATACCAGGCGCTCATTTGTCCGCAGTCTTCATTACCTTCCAGTCCATCGGGGGTATCGTGATACATCTCATTTAAAATGCGATGAACCATGGCCTGCGTTTTATAGGGTGCTCCTGCAAAATTATACAGGTACGCAATGTGATGGCTAGGTTCGTTACCATGTGCATACTGGCCAATAAGGCCGCTGATATCACTCTGATCTCTGCCGGTGGTTTTAGAATTTTCAGTAAATAATTTATCTAATTTTTCTTCCATCTTTTTTCTGCCACCAATCATTTCTATATAACCATTAATATCCTGTGGCGTATAAAATGAATATTGCCAGCTATTGGCTTCGGTAAAATTATTATTCACTTCACGTGGATCGAAGGGTGTAAGCCAGTTACCATTTTTGCGTGGACGCATAAATCCCGTTTGAACATCGAATATATTTTTATAAGATTGTGCCCTTTTTATATAGTTGTTGTAATCATCCATATTACCCTGTGCTTTGGCAAACTGTGCAATGCACCAATCGTCGTAAGCATACTCCAGTGTTTTACTTACACTCTCATGTTCATCATCCATTTCCAAAAGTCCATGATCCATCAAAGCCGGCAATCCCAGATGATTCCAGGTAGCAGATTTTTTCATGGCTTCCAATGCAAGTTTGGTATCAAATTTATTGATGCCTTTCATATAAGCATCAACAATTACCGGCACACTGTGGTATCCGATCATACAATCGGTTTCACAACCGCTCAGTTCCCACACAGGTAAGCGCCCACCCTGCTGATACTGCACTAAAAAAGAATTTATATAATCCAGTGTTCGCTTTTGATCAATGATGGTGTATAATGGATGAGCACCACGATACGTATCCCAAAGCGAAAAAACAGAATAGTTTGTAAAGCCTGTTGCGGTATGAATTTGATTATCCCTTCCCCTGTATTGCCCATCCACATCCTGGTTTATATTGGGCACAATGGCCGTATGGTATAATGCGGTATAAAAAGTACGCAACTTATTTGTATCACTGCTGCTTACTTCTATTCTGCTCAGTTCATCATCCCATATTTTTTCAGCATCGGCTTTTGTTTTATCAAAATCCCAACCAGGTAATTCTTTAGCAAGATTTTTTTGAGCACCTTCAATACTTACAGCTGATAAGGCAACTTTAGCCATCACCATAGCCTCATCAAACTGAAAAAAGGCTTTTATATTTTTTGAATTTTTCAGATCAGTTGTACCGGATTCTAATAAAGTGTCATTTTTCCAGAAACCGGTTTTACTAAATGGCTTTGAAAATTCAATTACAAAATATACATACTGGTTATCGGCCCATGCCTTGCTGCGCCTGAGGCCTGCAATGGTGTGCAGGTCAATTATTTTTAAAGAAGATTCAATCACTTCGTCACGATGTTTCAGATCCAGGATGATATTGTTGTTACTGCTACCTGAAAATTTATAGCGGTGAAATCCAACCCTGGTTGTTGCTGTAAGTTCTGCCGTAATATTATCATCATCTAATTTTACCGAATAAAAACCGGCAGTTGCTTTTTCATTGGCATGAGAAAATTTAGAACCATACACTTTATTATCGGGCGATGGTTTGCCATTCATGGGCATTAAAAGTATATCACCATAATCGCTTACTCCTGTACCGCTTAAATGTGTGTGGGTAAAGCCATAAATATAATTATCGGAATAATGGTAACCACCACAGCCATCCCAGCCATCAAGTCTTGTATCCGGACTCAGTTGCACCATGCCATGCGGCAGGGTTGCACCGGGGTATGTGTGTCCGTGGCCGCCTGTGCCTATAAAAGGATCAACATATTGTACAAAGTTTTGTTGGGCTAAGAGGATATGGTTCGGCAAGCTCAGCAAGGAAAGGAGAAAAAGAGAACAGAGTGACAAAGTCTTATTTTTCATGCGAGGCGTTTTGCACAAGATAAAACTTTATGAAAAATACTGGCAAAACAAAATATCCCACAAAGGCAAGAATACAGAAAGGTTTTGCCTTTGGCAAAATTAAAATTGCCACAGAAACACAGAAACACAGAATTGAAAATGTATTTTTCTGTGTTTCCGTACCTCCGTGGCAAAAAAATATTTCCGAAGGAAATCCTTTGTGGATTAATGGAAAAAGTAACCTTAGAAAGGCAAATCATCAACGGGGGCTGATGTATTGGCAGGCTCGGTTCTAACAACCGGTGCCGAACCCATGCCTGTATTGGTTACATTACCTGAGTTAGAAGCAGAACCTTGGGAACTCTGTGAACTCTGGCCTTCCCTGTTACTACCCAATAACTGTACGTTTTGTACACGCATGCGTAAAGTAACTGCAGCCTGCCCTTCCTTGTTGGTATAAAGGTCGGCTTCGGGTGTACCTTCTGCAAAAACCGTTGTTCCTTTAAGGAGATAAGGTGCAATGGCAGTACGATCTGTCCAATAGGCGCATTCTACCCAGGTTGTTCTTTCCTTTTGATTTCCCTGGGCGTCTTTAAAACGCTCTGAATGCGCTACGCTGAAGTTGATAACGTGTTTACCGTTGATTTCTTTTACAATGCAATCTTTACCAAGATTGCCAATGATCTGAAGCTTAATCATAACTGTGTTTTTTTAATTATTAATCGATGTATCTGGTTTTGCTAAAGTTATGTGGTAAAGATAAAAGTTAATCCCATATTACAGCCCGGGGTGCTTTTAATGTGCGTAAATAATCGAGCAACTGTCCGGTATGCACCCCTTCGTGATATGCAACCCGCAATAAATAATCACCTAGTTTACGGTGTTGATTTTTATCTTTACGGGTGATATATACTTCTTCAAGTTCTCTCATCGTAAGCCCATGTATCATTTTCAGAAACTTCTCCCGGTAAGGTTGCGCATTTCTTAATTCATCATCAATACTTGTATATGGATTTCCGGTCAAAGGACTTTCATAATCACCAAGTACGCCTTGGTGCAATATGATCTGGTGATAAATATTTTCTGATTCCAGCACATGCCTTACCATCTGAAAGCAACTCATTGCTCCATCATCCGGCTTCCAGAAAAGATTTTCTTCTGAAACGCCTTTCCAGACTTTTATACTTCTGCGCCGTACCTCTTCAAAATTCAATATCAATAGTTCCTTTGCGTTCATTGCCTGTACATATTTTTTTGCCACGAATTCACACGAATAAGCAAGCATTAATCATCAGTGAAAATTCATGGAATTAGCAGCTAAAATTCTAATTCATTTTCTTCTTTAATGTGCTAACCTGGTTCTGCAAATTATTAACCATACTGGCCAATGAGTTTACATCCCAGCGCTGCTGCATGGCAACTTTACTGATCACCATTTGTGCCTGCCACAGCTCCACCACATCTTCGGCATTTACCTGGTACGGCTGGTATTGGGGGTTATCGCTAACCAGTGTTAACTTGCTTTTACTGCGCCCGTTCTTTTCAACACGCTTATAAACAATACCCTCGTTGCGGCTTACAACAATATATGCCTGGCTGTTTTTAATATCATCCGTGTTTTCAATTTTTTCGCCCACGATGATACTACCACTGGGGGTAGGTAACATACTGTCGCCTATTATTTCAAAAGCACGATAGTTACCACCTGCCAGCATGGGTAAGGTAAATGTGTTAAGCTCATCAATAAATTCCGTATCGGCATAACTGGCCAAATAGCCTGCTGCTGCTTTTACCGGAACAAAGTGAATTACATTGCGCTCAACGGCAATCATTTTTTGCTGACGGCGCCTGGAAAGATAGGTATCCTTAGTATCACTTAAATCTTTAAGTAATAACTCATCAAGCGAAAGCCTGAACATATCGGCCAATATTTCCAACACATCCAGTCTAGGGTCTGCACGCTCTTCTTCGTAAGCGCCGATTAATGAACGCTTGATACCGAGTTTGGTGGCAAATTCTTCCTGTGTCCATCCACGGAGTTTGCGCAAGTATTTGAGGTTTTGTCCTGCTAATGACATGGTGCAACTAATTTGATTAGTACAAATATACTAACTATTTTAGTTTATCCAAATTTATTTTTCGGGTTTGCCACTGAGGCTAGGAAACACAGAAGAAATTTAATTCCCATTCCACTCCGGTAATCGCCCGGGTGTATAAGGTGCTTTGTTAGTATCTAAAATATTTTCCAGATTTTTCATTTCCACACCAATTGACTTTAGCTCATTATAAACCGGCGTAAACTGCCGTGCTGCTGTTTGATATGAAATAATGAAAGTTGTTGTTGGTGCAGCAGTGGTGCCCCACAAGCCTCCCACAATAGATCCAATTCTGGCGTTGATGGAAGTTGAAGATTCAAACTCTCTTCTTGCTAATGTTGCATCTCCGTTTAATTTTATATTTACATCAGTCAATCTTTTTTCGAGTGCAGCAATTGTTTTAGAAACAGTAAGCGGCAAATTTGGTGTTTCAATAATAGTCTGCTTTATATACTTTATTTTATTCACCATTTCGCTGCGGTATTCATCTGCAGCAGCACTCACCCTTCTTAATTCAGCAACCTGCTTACAAAAATCTTCCAGTGCTTTTTTATCCGTTGCAGGCAATGTTGCATTATTAAGCGCTACCGCTTTGAAAGGCTGCGCAGCAGCAAGTTCCGTATAAACTCCATCCTCAAACTTACTGAGGGATACTTTATAATTGCCAGGCAATGCCATGTAGCCAATTTCGGGTGCACTGAATGCATTCGATTCATCAAATGCTGTTAAATCAACCGGACCAAAAGGTGCATAGCGAAAATCCCACATTATCCTGCTCAACCCTTTTTTTGCAGGTGCTTTTATGCGGCGTACCACATTGTTGTTTTCATCCGAAACCGTAAATAATAAATGCGGTGCAGGCTGTTCATCTTCCAGCCTTAAAGAATCAAGCGATGGATAATAAGTTGCTTCTCCTTTCTTTATTTTTTCTTTCTCTGCTTCCTGTCTTTTTTCTTTATTGGTTTTAATATCATCTTTTAAATAATAAGTAAACACTGCACCCACTTTAGGATTGGGTGTGGTAAAAAAACTTTCGCCCTGGAAACCTTTGCCCCTTACACCCAAAGGCAACGATTCGATATACATCAACGCATCTTTTACAGGATAAATAGTTGCAGCTTTTGCAAGATCTTCTTTTTTAAAGTTACGCAACGGAGTATAATCATCCAGCACATAAAAACCACGGCCAAAACTTGCCAGCACCAGATCATTCTCTCTTTTTTGAATGGCAATATCTTTGATGGCAATGGTAGGCAAACCATTTTTAAGCGGTATCCATTCTGCCCCGCCATCTACACTAAAATAAAGACCAAACTCGGTGCCAACAAAAAGCAGGTTTGCATTTACATGGTCTTCGGCAATGGTATAAGCAGTGCCTCTTTCGGGCAAATTATTCTGAATGGACTTCCATGTTTTACCCCCATCGGTGGTTTTATAAATGTAGGGATGAAAATCACCATAGCGGTGATGATTAAAAGTTACGTAAGCTACATTTTTATCATGCTGCGATGCGATGATCTGGTTTACGTATGTTCTTTCGGGAACACCCGCAATACCATCCACTTTTGTCCAGGTTTTTCCTCCATTATTTGTTATCTGTATCAACCCATCATCGGTGCCCACGTAAATGGTGTTTTCATCAAATTGAGATTCTGCAATAGTTGTTGTTTGTCCGTAAATATCTGTAGAGCCATTTTTAGAAACGGCATCAACACTCCATACTTTACCCATCACTTCCAGTTTATTTCTGTCTGTCTGCCTGCTTAAATCGCCGCTGATCATTTTCCAGCTATTGCCCCGGTCATCAGTACGAAATAATTTATTGGAACCAAAGTAAAGGCGTTTGTTATCGTATTTTGAAATGTGCAAAGGTGCGTCCCAGTTCCACCTGTAAGCAGCTTCGCCTTCCTGTTCAACCGGTTTGATATCTAAAAATTCACCACTTTTTTTATCGTAACGGATAAGGCCGCCGTATTGCGATTCGGCATATACAATGTCCGGATTGCTTTGATCTACCTGGCTTTCAAAACCATCCCCAATGCTGGTGAAGTACCAATCAGAATTAAAAATGCCGTTTGCACTTGTTGTACGGGAAGGCCCGCCAATGCTGAAGTTATCCTGTGTGCCGCCATGTATATTGTAAAAAGGAAAAGCATTATCTGTTGCCGCTTTATAAAACTGGGTTACAGGCAGATTGGCTTTAAAATTCCAGTTCTCTGCAGCATCAAAACTTTCATACAAACCGCCATCGCAACCAACCAGGTAATGACTGGTGTTTGACGGATCGATCCAGATGACATGATTATCAATGTGTTTGCTTTTTTCGCCCACGTTCACAAAATTCTTTCCTCCATCTTTACTTACTGCCATGTAAGTATTCATGATAAAAATTTTATTCACTTCTTTGGGGTCGCAAATTATTTTTTGATAATAATTACCGCTGGTTGAAAAACCACTTTGTTTTTCCCAGCTTGCACCACGGTCGTTACTTTTAAAAACACCACCCTTGCCTTCGGTTGCTTCCACAACTGCGTACAATATATCCGGGTTTACGGGTGAATAATTTAAACCAATTCTACCTAAGTCACGTGCAGGAATTCCATTCATCATCTTGTTCCAGGTGGCGCCGCCATCGGTACTTTTATACATGGTCGATTCGGGCCCGCCGCCGATATAAGTAAATACTTTTCGTTGGCGCTGATGAGCCGCCGCATACACAATATTTGGAAAGCGGGGATCAACCATCACTTCATTAAAACCGGTGTTTTCACTTACATGTAAAACTTCCTTCCAGGTTTTTCCACCATCAATTGTTTTATAAATACCACGCTCGCCACCCGATTTCCAAAGCGGGCCGTAAGCTGCTATATAAACAATATCGCTGTTGGTTGGGTCGATGGCAATGCGGCCAATATGCTCGGAATTTTTCAGTCCCATATTTTTAAAACTCTTACCGCCATCTTCCGATTTGTAAATACCATCACCATAACCAACCACACGCTGGTTATTATTTTCGCCACTGCCCACCCAAACTACATTTGTATTTGTTGGGTCAATGGCCAGGCATCCAATTGAGTAGGAACCTTCTCCATCAAAAACAGGATTGAAAGTAATGCCGGCATTGGTTGTTTTCCACACTCCGCCTGCAGCCGCAGCTACATAATATTCACTATGGTTGGCAGGGTTAACAGCAATATCTGCAATACGGCCCGATGTTATGGCCGGCCCAATGCTACGGAAGTTTAAACCGGCTAGTGAAATATTTTTCAGCGAATCGGCAGCCTTGGTTTTTGGAATCGTTTGTGGTTTTGGCTGAGCAATAACAGTTAGCGAAATTAAAAGTATAAAAATGGATAGAAAGGCTTTGGTAATTTGCATAAAATTAGTTTTGAGGTTACTAAATTAAGTTGTTTAGCGCAAAAGCAGTTGTCATTAATGTTTGTGATCCCAGATTTTTTTCTGCCACTGATTGACACTGATAAGAAAACAATCTGTGAAAATCCGTGCAATCCGTGGCAACAACCCTTATTTTTGCATCAAACTTAACTATATGAATTATACACTTGTAATACATAGCATCCTTCGCTGGGCAGTTTTATTTTTTGGAGTTTGGGCTGTTTTTTCTTCATTGTTTGCCGTTATCTCAAAAAGAAATTATAGCAGTGCCGATAATAAAGTGAGCTTGTTTTTTATGATCAGTTGCGATATACAATTGCTGCTGGGCCTTATTTTATATTTTACGGGTATGTGGTTCGAAAATTTAAAGAACCATGCAAAAGAAGTGATGAAAGACCCTGTAGAACGTTATTTTTCTGTAGAGCATGCTTTAATGATGATCATCGCCTGGTTGCTGGTGCATGTTGGCCGCAGTATGGCAAAGCGTGCCACAACCGATGCACAAAAACACAAACGCACACTAATTTATTTTGGTATTGCGTTAATTATTATTTTATTAATGATACCCTGGCCATTTAAACAACCGGGTATAGAAAGGCAATTATTTCCTAAGTTTTAAATGTTTTGAATATACATGGCAAAGAAGAAAGAAGAACCCGTTATCCTGATTACCAATGATGATGGTATTACAGCACCCGGCATCCGTAATTTGGTAGAAGCTGTAAAAGACCTGGGAAAAGTAGTGGTTGTAGCTCCGGATAAACCACAAAGCGGAATGGGCCATGCCATTACCATTGGGCAGCCGCTGCGTATGCACAAAGTGGATATCTTTGGTAAAACAGAAGCATGGCAAACTACCGGCACACCTGTGGATTGTGTGAAGCTGGCAGTGGATAAAGTACTCCACCGCAAGCCCGATATCTGTCTCAGTGGCATCAACCATGGTGCCAATCATTCCATCAATGTAATTTACAGCGGTACCATGAGTGCCGCTATGGAAGCAGCTATTGAAAGTATCCCCAGTATTGGCTTTTCGTTACTGGATTACAGTGTGGAAGCCGATTTCACTGCATCGAGGTATTATGTTGAAAAAATTGTACGCACCATACTCAGCAAAAAAATGGATAAGCATCTTTTGCTCAACGTTAATATTCCTGCTGTATCACCAGAGCTCATAAATGGCATAAAAATTTGCAAACAGGCATACGCAAAATACAAGGAAGAGTTTGATGAACGGCTTGATCCGCATGGTAAAAAATATTATTGGTTAACCGGCGAGTTCATCAATTTTGATAAAGCAAAAGACACAGATGTTTGGGCGCTCAAGAATAATTACATCAGTGTGGTTCCGGTACAGTTCGACCTGACCAACTACACGTTAAAAAAACAATTAGAAAAAAATAATTTTTTCAAATGATATTTAAGAAAGATAATTTTATTCTCGGTTTTATTTTGGGCATGATTGCTCCCATACTGGGCATAGTTCTTTTTAAATACACCAAACTTGCTGCCCTTAAATTTTATGAGGCCATAGAATTTATGGTTTTACAACCCGGCCATAGCTTGTTAACCCTGGCAATCACGCTTTCTTTAATGGCGAATGCTATTTTATTTACTATCTATATAAATGCCCATATTGATAAAACAGCCAAGGGGATTTTTGTTGCTACGTTTATTTATGCGATAACTGCTATTATTTTAAAGATGGTAAGTTGATAAAAAATCAGGACAGATAATTAAAGATATATCAAACACCCTGCAAACATGGCAGCTTCAATAAAGTCAGCATGAAATATTACATAATATCCGGCGAGGCAAGTGGCGACCTGCATGGCAGCAATCTTATAAAAGAATTAAAAAAGAAAGATAAGGCTGCCGATATACGTTGCTGGGGCGGTGATAAAATGGAAGCTACAGGAGCCACACTGGTAAAGCATTACAAAGAACTTGCCTTTATGGGTTTTTTAGAAGTGATAAAGAACCTGGGAACTATTTTAAAGAATATCAAAATTTGTAAAGAAGATATTCTGCAGTATAAACCTACAGCGCTCATCCTTATTGATTACCCCGGCTTTAATCTACGCATTGCCAAATGGGCAAAGGAACAGGGCATTCCGGTTATCTATTATATTTCGCCGCAGGTTTGGGCCTGGAAGGAGAACCGTGTTAAGCTGATAAAAAACTGTGTTGACAAAATGCTCGTCATCTTACCATTTGAAAAAGAATTTTATGCAGCATGGAATTATGAAGTGGAGTATGTGGGGCATCCGCTGGTAGAGGTAGTAGAGGAATTTGGAATTAGGAATGAAGAATTAGGTTTGAATAATGCAAGCCTTGCTTTTCCCAATTCCCAATCCCAAATTACTAATTCCAATATCATAGCCCTCCTTCCCGGAAGCCGTCAGCAAGAAATTTTAAAAAAACTGCCCATCATGCTGGAAGTGGCAAAACATTTTCCAGATTACCAGTTTGTGGTTGCAAAAGCACCGGGACTTGAGGAGAGTTTTTATGCAGAGCTTTTAAAACCATATAGCAACGTGTCATCGGTTGTAAATAAAACGTACGAACTACTTACCCAATCAAAAGCAGCATTGGTTACCAGCGGTACGGCAACGCTGGAGACAGCTTTGTTTGCCGTACCGGAAGTGATCTGTTACAAAGGCAGCGCCTTCAGTTACCAGATTGCAAAGCGGCTGATAAAAATAAAATTCATCGGTTTGGTAAACCTGATAATGGATAAAGAAGTTGTGAAGGAATTAATTCAGGATGAATTAACGGTTGAGAGTTTAAAACACGAATTGAATTTGCTGTTAACGGATGAAGCAAAGCAACAACAGTTAAATGAAGATTACGCTGCACTTAAAGCGCTGTTGAGCCAGGGTGGCCATGCTTCTGCCAATGCTGCTGAAAGTATCTATCAGTTTATGAGTAAATTACCGAAGTAATTTTACTGCCAGTATTATCATTGCCAGCAAAAACAATAAAATAGATAGCCTGTTTATACCATGCATATATTTTACCCACTTGGTATCTGGTGCATTTGGGTCTTTTTTTTTCAGGTATAAATATTGGGCTATTTGATTAAGTACTCCCATGTTGTTAAATTGTAGGGCAAAATTAATACTTAAACTTTAAATGCAATTTTTTGTTAAAGGAAATAGCGGTTAAAACCCAAAAAGTTCGAAACTCGTATTTAGTAAAAACCAAAAAACATGAAACAGGCTATTACAGGTATCTTTTTATTGTGCTGCATATCTGCTGCAAATGCGCAAACCAAAAAATATGCAGTTACAAAAACTGATGCCGAATGGCGCAAACAGTTAACAGCAGAGCAGTTTATGGTAACCCGCCAGAAAGGAACAGAAAGGGCGTTCAGCGGAGTTTACACGGATAACCACCAAACGGGCATTTACAAATGTGTTTGCTGCGGCCAGGAGTTATTCAGCTCGGCCACTAAATTTGAAAGTGGCACCGGTTGGCCAAGTTTTTGGCAGCCTGTAAAAAAAGCTAATGTACAAGAACTGACGGATAACAGCGCTGGTATGGTTAGAACGGAAGTAAATTGCAGCCGCTGTGGCGCTCATCTGGGCCATGTATTTGACGATGGGCCAAAACCAACCGGCCTTAGATATTGTATGAACTCTGCTTCGCTTATCTTTGAAAAAAAATAACCTGATTGTCTCAAAATTATTCCTGCGATTCTACATTACTACTTTTAAGGGGGTTTGATGTTTTTGAAAATATCACAGAAGAAGAATACGAAGAACTTGGACTGGTACATAATTTTGTGGAAGCCTTCAATGGAGAATATATCTACTTTCCCCATCAGAACCGCAATAAACTTTATTTCACCAAAGGCGGTTTTATTAAACTGGGTTACATTGATGAACAGGGCAATGAAATTATAAAAGAGATTATTCAGAAAGGGGAAGTTTTTGGCCAGCTTACTTTAGAAAAAAATAACGGTGAGGATGAATTTGCAAAGGCTTACAAGGGCGATGTAAGCCTTTGCGCCTTTACCATGGAAGATTTTGTACGGCTGCTGCAACGCAAACCTGAAATGGCGATTGCGTTCAGCTTTCACCTGGGTAATAAGCTGAAAAAAGTGGAAAATCGTTTGCTGAACATTTTAAATAAAGACGTAAAAAGCAGGCTGCTGCAGTTGTTGCTGCAACTGGCTGTTGATAATAAAAGTATAATTGATAATAAGGCTGTTATTGAAAAATTCCTAACGCATGATGATATTGCTAAACTGATCGGTTCATCCAGGCAAACTGTAACCACCACCATTAACCAGTTTGAAAGGCAAAACCTTATCTGCATTTCCAAAAAAGAAATCACCATAAATGATGTGGCATTATTTAAGAAAACCGGTGAAAATATTTAGCCCCCGTTTTACAGATTATACGTGGTAGCCAGTTCCTTTAATTGAAGTATGTTATCAACTCCCAGTTTTTCAAACAACCTTGCCTTGTGTGTACCAACGGTTGATGTTTGAATATTTAATGTATGAGATATTTCAGTAACTGTTTTTCCATCAAGTAATAAAGAAACAATTTCAAATTCACGTGGCGAAAGTTCGTTAAAAGGATTTCCCGATTTGCCGGAAAATGAATCCTCGGCCAGTTTTTGCGCCAGAGATTCGCTGATATACTTTTTGCCACTTAAAATAACAGTGATGGCTTTTGTTATTTCTTCCAGCGGAGCTTCTTTTGAAACAAATCCGTAAGCTCCGGCTTTCATAAATCTTTTAGCGTAAATATTTTCAGCACTCATTGAAAACATCAAAACCTTAGCCTCCGGATAAGTTATGTGTATGTATTCCATTAAACCCAATGTATCAGTGTTGGGCATCTGTATATCCAATAATATTAAATCATACTTATTCTCCTTAAGTTTTACAACAGCCGTTTCTCCATTCATGGCTTCATGAATATCAGAAGGATTATACAAATCTCCAAGGAGGATTTTTATTCCTGATCTTACAACAACATGATCATCTACCAGCAAAAATTTTTCCATTTTTGGTTAGGATTTAGGAAATGAGTACAAAACAGTTACATATGCACGTTTTGCAAAGGTAGAATTTTATCTACAAAACAATAAATTAAATCACTATAAGTTATTGAAAATAATTTTTAAACCTTTGCTAACATACTATCAACAGCATATAACATAAGACTGTCTTTGTTCAATAGTCAACTTAAAATTATATAGCCAGGAGATCGTTATCCAATGAAAAAAACCATAACAGCACCAGCCGCATCTTTGTACAGCAATAGCAATGCTTTGTACACAACCATTAAATATAAAGAGGAAAAATACAAGGCAATGACCGAAAATTCGGCAAATGCTTTTTTTCTTACGCACCTGAATGGCAGTATATCTGATGCTAATCCCGCTGCATATGCCCTATTTGGATATCCGGATGAAGAATTAAAATCATTAAAAACCCGGGATTTTATTGATGATACACAACAGGTATTATCATCGGCTTTTCAACGGCAAAAAGATGCCGTAACTGTTACCGAAGCAACAGGTATCACAAAAGAAGGTACCCGTTTCCCAATCGAAATATCTGCAGCTTATTTTACGGATGCGGATGGATTGGGAAAATACAGCACCATCATTTCCGACATAACAGTAAGAAAAAAAATAAAGGCTGATTTACAATTAAGTAATGAAAGATATGATTTGGTTGTAAAAGCAACCAAAGATCTCGTTTGGGACTGGGACCTGGTTACCGGCGAAATTTACAGAAGCGGCCACAATCTAAAAGATGTTTACGGCCACAGCAGCAATCAATTTATAAAAACAATTAAAGACTGGTCAGAATATATTCATCCGCTGGATAAAGAAAAAATTAAAACCCAGATTGATTATTATATTCATTCTCCTGAAGAAAAAGCATTTAATCTGGAGTACCGGTTCAGAAGAGAAGATGGGAGTTATGTTTACATAAATGACAAGGGCTACATCATTAGAGACGCAACTGGCAAAGCAATACGCATGATTGGTGCAGCAGAAGATATTACAGAAAGAAAAAATGCAGCACTGGCTATTGAGGAAAGTGAAATGCGGTACAAAATGTTTGTAAAACAAAGTACAGAAGGCATTTGGCGGGTTGAACTGAAAGAAGCGATGCCTATTTATTTTCCGGTTGAACAAATGCTTGCTCATTGCTCTCAACATGCCTACATAGCCGAATGTAATGATGCATTTGCCCGGACTTACGGCTTTGAAAATGCCGAAGACATTATTGGCAGCCCGTTGAGTATGATACTGCCGCCGACTAATCCGCTGAATATGGAGTACCTGCTGACATTCTTTAAAAATGGGTTCAGGGTGCAGGATGAAATAAGTTACGAATTAGATAAAGATGGCAACCAGCATACCTATTTAAACAACATGATTGGAGCTATTGAAGGCGATTATATACTCCGTGCATGGGGAACACAAAGAAATATCACCAACCAGAAAAAAGCAGAACAACATCTTATTGAAAGTGAAAACCATTTAAAGGCTATCATAAATACGGGTCCGGAATGTATTAAATTACTTGACAGGGAAGGTATTCTTCTGGAAATGAATCCCGCCGGCTTAAAAATGATTGGTGCAAAAAGTGCTGTACAGGTAATTGGGAAAAATGTTTTGAAACTCATTTTACCAAAGTATCATCAGGAATTTAAAAAATCAATTGCCGATGTATTTGAAGGAAAATCAATTAAATCTGTATTTGAAATAACAGGATTTAATCAGCAACAACTTTTTATGGAATCTCATTCAGTTCCATTAAAAGATGCCGAAGGAAATATCGTTGCAGCCCTTGCTGTAACCCGCGATATAACCGAAAGCAAAAATGCACAGGCACAGCTGCAGGCTTCGGAAGAAAGATACCGGTACCTGTTTAATAATAATCCGGCCACCATCATTATCTGGGATGTTGATACACAGGAAATACTGGAGGTTAATGAGTCTGCAGTTGATCTGTACGATTATCCCAGGGATGAATTTTTGGGATTGAGCGTGCTGGATATCAGCGATCAGGATGATTCCGTGTGCAGTGAGTATGTAAAAAATATAAAAAAATATAAAAATAAAAAGACAACCTTTGACTGCAGGCATCTCACTAAAAATGGATCGATTATTATTATGGAGATCAGGTCTCACGAGATAACTTACAAAAACAGAAATGCCATCTTAACAATAGGTAATAATATTACCGAAAAAGTTCAGCTCGAAAACAGCCTGAATGACGAGAGGCAAATGAGGCATCAGCAAATTACTGAAGCCGTAATTACAGGACAGGAAAAAGAACGTACTGAACTGGGACAGGAATTGCACGATAATATTAATCAGATACTGGCATCTACCAAATTATACATTGAATGCGCCATGCGGGATGAAAAGCCGAGGCAGGACCTGATGGCAGAAAGCAAATTGCTTATTGAAAAAGCCATGACAGAATTGAGGACACTCTCAAAGTCCTTACTGCCGCCATCTTTAGGCGAAACCGGATTACAACAGGCGCTGCTGGAGCTTATAGAAAATATACAACAGGTTAATGAACTTAACATTACGTTTGATTGGGTGATTGCAGATGAAAATGAAATTTCAAAAAACCTGAAACTCACCATTTTCAGAATTGCACAGGAGCAGTTAAACAATGTAATTAAACACGCCCAGGCAAAAAATGTAGTTGTTAAAATTACCGGAGCTACGGAGGATATTGAAATGAGTTTAACAGATGACGGATTGGGATTTGATACTTCATTAAAAAGAAACGGTGTTGGTTTAAGAAATATAACCAGCCGGGCCGAAGTAAATGATGGAAAAGTTTCGCTTGTTTCAACACCCGGCGAAGGTTGCCAATTGATTGTAAAATTTCCGGTAAAAAGGTTAAAACAAAAAAAAGTAATTGATATTTAGGTAAGCGGTTGCTAATTTTTTGTTGCCAGGGAAAGCAGGTGATCTCTTATAAGGCCAAAATGCTCCCAGGGTATAAAATGACTTGCACCCGGTATAATGATGACTTTTACATACGGATTACCGGCGAGTTTCTTTTTACCATATTCCACGTTTTTAACGGTCACAAATTTATCGGCATCACCATGGATAAAAGTTACTGGCATTTTTACGGACGAATATCCGGTGTCGAGTTTGTACAGATCTTTTTTAAAATAAACAATCTCATCATTGGATGGCCCGAAAGCGCCGGGCAACAGCATATGCAGTGGTGTGTGTAAAAATAAGTAACGCCAGTATTCCTTTGGTTCATCCGTTGGAGAGATAGAACCAGCCAGCACGGTCAGCGAACTTATTTCATCGGGATAAAGTTGCGCCAGCTTAACAATAACCGGCCCGCCAATACTATGGCCCACCAGGTGCAGAGGTTTGTTATTATTTTCTTTCTCAATTATTTTATTAATCAAAACAGCCTGTTCATCCAGGTGCAAAGCAGTTCCAAAACCACTATAACCAAAACCCGGCCTGTCAATAGATATTATTCTGAAATGCTGTAGCAAAGCAGAATCCATCATGTATATTTTAAAGGCATCCCAGCTACCCGGTGAGCCATGAACAAAAAACAAAGTGGGCAGCGTATCGGCCCCTGTTTTTACATAGTGCAGGCCCTTTTCGTTAACATCGGTATAATGAAAACTTACGTGCAAACCCTTTTGTTCAAATTCCTGGTTTGCTTTGCTGTCGCTTACTCTAAATTTCATACAACTTTGTGCCATTACTATCCAGCATAATAAAAAACTGAGAAAGCCCCATTTTAGTCTCGACTTTATTTTATTTGCCATTCTGCTAAAATTTATCCAGGTTTTTCATCACAGCCCGGTTTTCTTTAAACATCTGCATGCCCTCTTTTACTGTTAAATATCTAAAGCCCCGCTGGTGATTTTTTATGCTGATGGTACAAAGCAGTTTAAAATGCCGGGCTATCTCCTTCCAGGCAAAAAAGATGGAATGCCGGGGATCGTAAATATGAGTAGGTTCGCTGCCGGCTCCATTCAGCTCAACGATTGAAAAATTTTTACCGGCTTTTAAATCTTCCGCATTGCTGTACATAATATCAAGCCTTCCAAAATAAAAATCAGGTATCTGTTTAAGAATCCTGTCCCAGGTTTTTGTAAAAGCTGCATCAGCCCAATGGCTTACATCAATAAATTTTGCACCCCGGGCGTGATTGCCGTAAGGTACTAAATTTTTTATGGCATCTTTTTCCAAAACAATATTCAACTCTTCACCATAAATTTTTTGCAAGGCAGAAAGTTGAAAATGATATCGTGGGTCTTTTTCAAGTAGTTGTGTTAAGGTAGAAGTTCCATCGCCCTTTACAATTAAAAATTCTTTGGCTACAATACCACTGATAAAACCATCAGGCTGATCGGGAATGCGGCAATAAAATATACCCACTTCTTCGGGATAGGGAATAAATTCCTGCACCAGAAAATCCATTTTTATTTTAGCAGCATACACGGCAATATCATTCAATGCATTTAATTTTTCAACTCCCCTGCCCTTTCCGCCCATGTCTGGTTTGGCAATACAGGGAAAAGAAATACCAGAACCGGCAACTGTCTTGAGAATTTCATCAGCATTGGTTCCCAATTTAAAAAATAAAGTTTTGGGGATGAATTCTGCAGGAATAATATCATAGATTTCTTTTTTAGACTCCATCAAAAATCCTGCATTTTTAATAAGCGGATTGGCGGCATTAAAAAAGAAAAAAGATCTTGCCTTTGCTGCATAATAAAACCACACAAAATACATGGGTATATACACAACATCAAAAGACCAATATTCCCAATGTGTAAGTTTATGAATGAACAGTTTGAATTTCTTCACTTAAATAGATATTGCAGCTTGATTGTTGATAGGTAATGTTTCGCTGTATTGCTTTTCCAGTAACAGATCTGAATGCAAAAAATTTACCGCTTCGTAATTTACAACAACTTGTGTAATACTGAATGTTTTCATACCGGTTTGCCTGTCTATGATAAATCCATTCTCCGCATCACCATTATTATTGCTGTGAAAATTACGAATACCGGCGACAGTAATGCCATCCGGTGAATGAAGAAACTGTTGAAACAAGTTTTCACGGTGGTTAATTATCTCATCAGAATATAAAGTTGATGATGACCAGATATAATTGCCCGAAATGTCCAATTGCTTTTCGTATTTAGTAATACCATCCCATCTCAATTCGTACAGCAAAGCAGGTTGATACAGTACGATGGTGAATGGTTCAATGTTATCCAGGTTCAGGTTATTAAAAAACAAAAGCGGTTGATCTGATTCTATTATTTCCAACAAAATTAAACCACGGCTTTTACGATACGGTGGTTTAGCAATATGTTTTTCAAAAGCACCGTTCAGCAATACAGCCACTGTTGCGTTATCAGCAACGGCAAACCAGGTTCCACCTGCACGGGCATCTTTAGGGAAAATTATTTTTTTATTGGGTAAGTTATGAAAGTCAGGTGCAGCAGCATTCTCCCGTCCTATATGCTCATCCCTGTTTGAAGTAATGATCACTGAATCATTTGTCCGTACAAAACTTACTGTGCACATTGCTGCCGGTATTGTAAAGTTGATGGAGCTACTCCAAAGCCGCTGTCTATATTGATGTTCTTAATAGTAAGCAGGGCTACTTTAATTAAAGCCTGATGATGTATGCAGTGCTCCAGGTTGTACAAAACCTCCCGGTAATAATTTGATTCAATGCAAACTGAATCATCAGCTGTGCCGCAAAAAATATTTACGGGTTTATCGGGTTGCTGCATATTTTGCTGAATTTCTTTTATAACTGCAATTGCAGCAACTGTATCATTTTCGTAAAGTTTGTTTCGCTTACGGTCATCATAATTTATTTTCCCTTCAGGATAACCGTTCAGCAGACATTGGTATAATTCAATGATATGGCGGGTATGCTCACCTATGGTTGCATTACTTAATGCTTCGCATGGATTATTATAACTGGCACTATTACGCAATTGCTGCAACATGATTACCAGGCCGCTTAATGCTTCAACAGATTTGATAAATACGCTTGTCAAAACTTAAATTTTAAAAGTTGTGGTATATTTTTTCTATAGATTATGATTAACAACAGGCAGCAAACAAATGTAATTACTGCATAAGTAAACAAACCTGCATCTCCGTCAAAGATAATACCCAATTTTGTCAGATGGAAAAAAATTGCACCAGCCATCAGGCCCAATCCCATCAGCGCTCCCAACAAAGTAGTACGTGGTATTAAAATCAATATGGAAGCAATCAGTTCAAACACACCGGTTCCAATTCTTCCCCATGGCTCCATACCAAGTGTTGTAAATAATTTTATCGATTGCGGATGAGCTGTGAATTTAAAATATAAGGTCTGTAGCAAAATAACTGCTGCCAGAATTCTTAACACCCAGATAAAAATTGTTTTAGCCATATTCGCTGTATTTTAAATGCAATTTTAGTCTAAATTTCAAAATACCATGGTCTGCTAAACGACATATTCAAAACAAACTTACAGATAAACTGAGCTTTATCGCTCAATTTACGTATATCCTATTATAAAGGTTTCATTGGCAGTTAATTTAATGCAAACATTATTTTCATGTCATCCCCCCCCGACAGCATTTAATTCAGTTTAAAGATACTTTTGTACATAAAATCACTACCATCCGAAAGTCAAAAAGATAAATAGCCCATATTACCTTTGAGGTGACAAAACTTCATAAGCATATGGGACTATTTACCCGCAATAAAAGTAACAACAAGCCGATAATAAAACAAATCTTAGAACTCATACCTG
>JBBQLS010000048.1:0-20422 GCA_038328115.1 Chitinophagales bacterium | reverse complement strand
CCCGATTCAGTAGGGCAACTTACTTCCAATCACGGATGGAACACGATTGAACATGCTGCTTATTTAAAAGAAATGATTGCTGTTTTTAAAAATGCAGGCATACGGGTTTCCATTTTTGTTGACCCGGTGGTGGAAATGATTGAAGGTGCAAAAGCGGTGGGTACCGACAGAATTGAGTTGTACACAGAAAGTTTTACAAAGGAATTTGGAATCGGGAATAAGGGATTGGGAATTAAGCCCTATGTAGTTGCTGCGCTAAAAGCCAATGACCTGGGCTTGGGTATTAATGCAGGGCACGATCTTGACCTGCAGAACCTACAATATTTCTCGGAGAATATACCAGGCTTATTAGAAGTATCCATTGGCCATGCGTTAATATGCGATGCTGTTTATTTGGGGTTAGAGAATGCAGTGCAGTTGTATAAAAGGCAATTGAAGTAATAGTAAAAATTACGCTGCAATAAAAGTTTAGTATTGGTATGCAGTACAAGAGTGCGACGCCAATGAAGCCTAATAGAAATTCAAAAGCCGGGTCCAAAAAAATTACAACACCAAAAAAAAATTAATTAAGTAACCTCGCCAGTTTTCTTTCAAGTGCAGGTCCACGCAGGTTTTTAGCAACAACTTTTCCATCGGGACCAATCAGAAAGTTTTGCGGAATGTTTAATATCCCGAACTGCTGTGCAACAGAATTCTGCCAGCCCTGCAGGTCGCTGATATGTGTCCAGGTAAGGCCATCCATATTTATGGCTTCTATCCAGGCTGGCTTTGCTTTATCTAATGAAACACCCAACACAGTAAAGTTTTTGCTTTTATATTTATTGTAAGCAGCAAGTACATTCGGATTTTCCTGGCGGCATGGGCCACACCAGCTTGCCCAAAAATCAACCAACACATATTTACCACGTAACGAAGAAAGACTTACCGGCACGCCGGATGTATCGGGCTGCGAAAAATCGGCCAGTATGCTTCCTTTTCCATTAATTTTTCCTTCGGCAACTTGCTTTGCAATATATTCACCCATGGAAGTAGCTTTGATTTTTGGAGCAAGCATATTGTAAAGTGCTTCTGTTTTTAAAACATCATCGGCTATCTGGTTGTACCTGATTACTGCCAGAGGCGTAATGTAAGAATCGGTGTGTGTTGTTACAAAATCATCAATAAGCTTTAGTGCCCTTGCATGCATTTCTTCGCTATAGTCACCGGTTTCGGCAAATACAGCCTGGTAAGGTTCCAGCGAAGTATTAAACTGCTCAAAAGTAGTGTGTGATGCCGAGCCTGTAATTTTTGATTTATCAATGGTTGCTTTATCACCGGTGATGGTAACGTTGCTGTTGTCTAAAAATACGGTGATATAAGGCTGCTGCCTGTTAAAAAGAATGATCTTGAAATCGGGCCTTTCCATTTTTCCTTTAAAGCTGAATTTTCCGCCTTTAAGTATAGTGCTTTGTTCTGTTGCACCGGTCTGTCCGTTTAAAAACTCGACCGTGGCTCCTTCGTTAAAACCGGTAACGGTTCCGTTAATATTGAATTCAGTACCGTCAGATTTTATTGTTGTTATTGCCTTTGCCGGTGCTTTTGCAGCAGTCTTGGCCTTTGCTTTAGACTTTTTGGAGGCTTGTGCAAAACTAAATTCAGATATAGTGATAGCAGATGCAAATAAAAACAGGAACGGGAAAATTCTTTTCATCATTAAAATTTATGGTAGTGCAATTTACGCTGTTTTCTGCACACGGGATTAGCCTTTTATCCCATTTATGAAATCTTTAGTAACGCCAGAGATGTCGGTTGTATCTTTTAAAGCATTAATATAAGCCGACCCAATAATGGCTCCGCTTGTGTATTTACAGGCTGCATTAAAGCTATGCTTGTCTTTTATGCCAAAACCAACCAATATGGGATTGGATAAATTCATTTGCTGTAGTTTGATGAAATAAGCTTCCTGCGCTTTTGCATCTGTAGTATTTTGTGAGTTTCCGGTTGTTGAAGAAGATGAAACGGCGTAAACAAATCCGTTGCTCAGTTTATCAATCTGTTTAATTCTTTCGGTGCTGGTTTCCGGCGTAATTAAAAAAATGAATTTAAGATCATGCTTTTTAAAATATTGATGATATGCTGTTTCAAATTCATACATGGGCAGGTCTGGCAGAATGATGCCATCAACACCAACGGCTGCAGCGGCTTCGCAAAATTTTTCAATACCAAATTGCAGAACGGGATTCATATAGCCCATTAATATTAAAGGAACCTGAACAGTTTCTCTCAAATTTTTCAGTTGCTCAAAAAGTAAGTTAATATTCATACCATTTTCCAAAGCCTGCATATTGCTTTGCTGAATGACCGGTCCGTCTGCAATGGGATCACTGTAAGGGATGCCCAGCTCAATGATATCAACGCCGCTTTGCTGCAAAGCCATCATTACTTCAATTGTTGAATGGAGCTGAGGATAACCTGCCGTGCAGTAAACATTTAAAATGTTCTTGCTTTTTTCCGAAAATAGTTTTTCTAACCTGTTCTTTACCTCACCCCCAGCCCCTCTCCTTGAAGAGAGGGGGGCGTTAGACTCTGATGATTCATTCATACATTAATTTATTTTGTCAGTATAACTTCACCTTTGATTTTATTCAGGCTTTTGATTTTTTTTGATAGCCCAATCTTCAATTTCTTTGATAACCATTTTCAAATTATGCTCAACTGCGTCATTGGTAAATCGTAAAACAGTTAATCCATTGTCTTCAAGATTATTGCTTCTCACTTTATCATAAGCCGCAACTTCCTGATCATTGTGCACTTCGCCATCAACCTCTATTACTAATTTCATTTGATGATTGTAAAAATCAAGAATATAATTATCGAATGGATGCTGCCTTCTGAATTTTAAATCACATACCTGATTATTGCGCAACGATTTCCAAAGTATCTGTTCTGCTTTTGTTTGCACTCTACGCAGCATCCTTGCATTTTCAAATGCCGAAGGTTTTGAATTTTTATGAAGATTATCGTTGTATTCTGTCATTGTTTCTAAATATAAAAACCTTTTCAAAACATCAGGGTCGGGCTCCCCTCTCCTCAAGGAGAGGGGTTGGGGGTGAGGTCATAAATGTTTCATGTAAGTATCTAAATCCTTATCTCCTCTTCCGCTTAAACAAACCACTACTACATCCGTCTTTTTAAAGTTTATCATTTTTAAAGCGTGCAGTGCATGTGCCGATTCCAGCGCAGGAATGATTCCTTCCAGTTTACTCAATTCAAATGCTGCATTCAATGCTTTGTTGTCGGTAGCGCTCATAAATATGGCCCGGCCAGTTTCGTACAAATGGGCGTGCAGGGGCCCAATACCGGGGTAATCCAGTCCTGCTGAAATGCTGTGTGGCTCTACTACCTGGCCGTCATCTGTTTGCATCAGCAGGCTTTTACTGCCATGCAAAATACCCGGTTTGCCCAGTTGCGTGGTTGCCGCACTCATGCCGCTGTTAATACCACAACCGGCAGCTTCTATGGCAATCAACTTCACATCTTTGTCATCTAAAAAATGATAAAAAGCACCGGCTGCATTGCTGCCACCGCCAACACAAGCCAACACATAATCCGGATTTTCGTTACCGGTTTTTTCGAGCAGTTGTTTTTTTATTTCTTCGCTGATAATGCTTTGAAACCTGGCCACCATATCGGGGTAAGGATGCGGACCTACCACCGAGCCAATAATATAATGTGTATCAACCGGATTATTTATCCAGTCACGAATAGCTTCGTTGGTTGCATCTTTTAAAGTTTTGCTGCCGCTTAAAGCAGGCACCACGGTGGCACCCAGCATTTTCATACGGGCCACATTGGGTGCCTGGCGTTCAATATCTTTTTCGCCCATGTACACAATACACTCAAGGCCTTTTAATGCACATACCGTTGCAGTTGCTACGCCATGCTGGCCTGCTCCGGTTTCGGCAATGATTCTCGTTTTCCCCATTTTTTGCGCCAGCAAAATTTGCCCAATGGCATTGTTAATCTTGTGTGCGCCTGTATGGCAGAGGTCTTCCCGCTTTAAAAAAACCCTGACATTGTACTTACTACTCAGCCTTTCGGCATAGAACAAAGGCGTAGGCCTGCCTGCATAATCATTAAGCAGGTACAAAAATTCATTTTGAAAATCTTCCTCGTAAATAATTTTCAAATAATTATCCTGCAATTCTTTTACATTAGGGTACAGCATTTCGGGGATAAAAGCTCCGCCGAAGTTGCCGTAATAACCGTGTTCATTTACTGTGTAATCCATTGTATTTTTATTTGGCTTTGCCAAACTTTGTTTTTTGTGACAAGCTATATTTCTTTGTTCGACTTTAGTGGCGTCGCACTCTTGCACAGAATATCTTTATTGAACTATCTTTAGTTTATACTTCTTGCGAATTTTAAAATTGTTAAAAAGTTAATGCTTTAAAGTTGCCCCTTTAGGAGGTGGTGGGAGTTTTCAACCCCTGCCTGAACTGCAACACCAAACCCATATCTTTTACCCCTGGCTCTTTCTCTACTTTACTGTTGATATCCACTGCATAATAATCGGGATGCTTAAAAGCTTTCACTTTTTTCACATCATCTACCCCAATACCGCCGCTTAAAAAGAATGGCTTTTCAATCTTAGCTTTGCTCAGCACTTTCCAGTCGAATTGTTTGCCAGTACCACCTTCTACTTCTGATGATGCCGTATCAAACAGATAATAATCGCAAACCTCATCATAATCAGCTACCATTTCATCAATGGAAACCTTGCTGTCCTTTACTTTAAATGCTTTGATCACTTCCACTTCTTCTGAAAGTTCTTCACAAAGTTCCGGACTTTCATCGCCGTGCAATTGAACCACATCCAGTCCGTAATCTTCCACCACCTGCATAATCTCATCGTAATCTGAATTTACAAAAACACCCACTTTCTTTAAATCGAAATCAGAATTTTTAAGGTCTGCTGCAGCTATTTTGTCGCCCACATATCGAGGTGAATCTTTGTAAAATATCAATCCTGCAAAATCAATATCCAGTCCGTCTAACTGTTGCAATTGTTTCAATTGAGTAATGCCACATACTTTGGTGTTCATAATTATTGTTGTTTTAATTTTTGTACAAATACTTTAAATGTTTCTCCTGGATTTTTTTCTTTCATAAATTTTTCTCCTATTAAAAATCCTTTAAAGCCGGCTTCTTTAAAAATTTTAATTATTTCAGGCTTATCAATACCGCTTTCAGCTATTTTAATTTTATCATCCGGAATTTTCTTACTCAATTCAATTGACCGGTTAATGTCAACTGCAAATGTTTTTAAATCCCGGTTATTAACGCCAACAAAATCTATTTCATCACAAATATGCTCAAGCTCTTCTTCACAGTGAATTTCCAACAGCACTTCCAGTCTTAATTGCTTTGCAAATATAGCGAGGTCTTTTACTTCACCGGGTTTTAAACAGGCCGCAATCAATAAAATAACATCGGCACCCAATGCCCTTGATTCAGTTATCTGGTATTTATCAAAAATAAAATCCTTTCTTAAAAGCGGGATGTCGGCAACGATGGCTGCATTTAACAGGTCATCATTATTACCTTTAAAAAACAGCGGTTCGGTTAAAACTGATAAAGCGGCTGCTCCGTAAAGTTCATAATCGCCGGTAACATCCAATACATCTGCTTTGTCATTAATAATGCCTTTTGAAGGGGAAGCTCTTTTAAATTCGGCAATAATACCGGTACTGTTCCCTTCTCCCAGAATCTTTTTTAAGGATACCGTTTTCTTAGAAAAACCAGGCATCTTCACCAATGCCTCAGCAGGTATGATCTGTTTTAGTTGAGCAACCGTTTGTTTCCTTTTGGCAATAATTTCATCTAAAATATTAGTCATGGTTATGTAATTAATTTTTGCAAAGATTGATAGGCTTTTCCACTTTCCAGACTCTCTACTGCCATTTGATAACATTCATCATAAGATGCATATTTACCGGTGCATTGCAACGCCATCGCTGAGTTAGCCAATACTACTGCATTTTGTGCCCAACTACCTGCTCCTTTTAAAATGCTTAAAAATATTTTTGCAGCATCTTCAACAGAATTGCCACCATGAATATCCATCGGGCTAACCGTTCTCTTCCCAAGGTCAACCGCACTGTAAATTTTTTCACCCGCATTATTTATTACTTTTACATCTCCTGTTAAAGAAATTTCATCATAACCATCTAAGCTGTGAATAATTGTAAAAGCGCTACTCCCCTCCTGAAGCAAATAGTTATAAATCCTTGCCATCTCTAAATTATAAACACCCACCAACTGGTATTTTGGCGATGCCGGATTTACCATGGGGCCCAGCATGTTAAAAAAAGTGCGGACACCCAGATTTTTTCTTATTGGACCAACAACCTTTAATGCCGGGTGAAATAAAGGTGCGTGTAAAAAACAGATATTGGCTTCGTCCAGTTCTTTATTTAATACATCACTATTTTTTTTAAAAGTATAACCCAGTTGCTCCATAACATTACTGCTGCCGCTAATGGAAGATGCCCCATAGTTACCATGCTTGGCAACTTTTATGCCTGCACCTGCAACAATAAAACAACTAAGTGTTGAAATATTGAAAGTATTTTTTCCATCCCCACCGGTACCAACGATATCAATTACATCCTGTCCTTTTAAATTAACGGGCACACAAAGTTCCATCAGTGCATCTCTGAATCCCTGCAACTCTTCAATGGTAATGCTTCGCATTAAATACACGGTAATAAAAGCCGCAATCTCCGCATCGCTGTAAACATTATTTGAAATATTATGCAATACTTCTTTAGCCTGTTCTCTTGAAAGGCTTTTATGTTCGAATAAATAGTTTAGAATCTTTTTCATTGTAACCAGTTTTTTAAAATCGTTTCACCATCCGGTGTAAGCACACTCTCAGGATGAAACTGCACCCCTTGCACATCAAAAGTTTTGTGCTGTAATGCCATGATGAAACCATTTTCATCTCTTGCAGTTACTTCCAGTTCTTCGGGAAAGTTTTCATCACTAACGATCCAGCTATGGTAGCGTCCTACTTCAATTGTTTCGGGCAATCCGGTTAGTACCGGGTGAGCCACCCTCTTGGGATGACGCACCCTGGTAACGGGTGTTGCTACACCATGAAAAACAGTACTTAAGTTTGTCAGTTTACCCCCAAAAGCCTCGGCAATTGCCTGGTGTCCCAAACATACGCCAAGTATTGATTTGGTTGCAGCATATTCTTTTATCAATGGTACTAATAAACCTGCTTCTTCGGGAATACCGGGGCCTGGCGATAAAATTATTTTATCATAAACCGCAACATCTGCCAATGCAATCTGGTCATTCCTGTACACATCCACTTTTTCTCCTGTAATTTTTTCTACAAGATGAACTAAGTTGTAGGTGAACGAATCGTAATTATCAAAAACAAGAATTTTCGGCCTCTCCAAACCTCCCCCAAAGGGAGGCTTTTGGTTTCCGATTTTTTCTGCATCTTTATTTTGTTCTAACATAATCGTATTTTAAAAATTCATACCTCACTAATTAAAAAAAAGATATTTAGTTTTATACTCTTGCCTTAAGTCCCTCCTTGGGAGGGATTTAGGGAGGCTGCCAACACAATGGCTTGTTTTAAAGCATTTAATTTATTGTTTACTTCCTGCAACTCACTTTCAGGATTACTTACTGCTACAACACCCGCTCCTGCCTGGTAAACCAATGTATTATTTCTTATTAAAAAAGTACGGATCATGATGGCATGATTTACTGTACCATCAAAGCCTATAAAACCAATTGCTCCTCCATAATAACTGCGGGCTGTTGTTTCATATTCATTGATAAGCTGCATGGCTCTGATTTTTGGTGCACCACTTAATGTACCGGCAGGAAAAGTAGTTGCCAGCAACTTAAACGGATTTGTTTCCGGGCCAACCTTACCCGTTACTTCACTCACCAAATGAATAACATGACTGTAATAATTTATCTTTTTGTATTGCGTTACTTCCACTTCACTGCACATGCGGCTGAGATCATTACGGGCAAGATCAACCAACATCACATGCTCGGCATTTTCCTTTTCATCATGCTCTAGTTTAATAGCCAGGGCTTTATCTTCTTCATCATCACCCGTTCTTTTAAAGGTTCCTGCAATGGGGTGAACAATAGCTTTCCCCTTATCAACTATCAACTGACTTTCGGGCGACGAGCCCATCAGTTTATAATCTCCATAATCAAAATAAAATAAATACGGACTTGGGTTAATGCTACGCAATGCACGATAAACATTAAACTCATCACCGGTAAACTGCTGCTCAAATCTTCTGCTCAAAACAATTTGAAACACATCACCCCTATGGCAACTATCCACACCTTTCTTTACCATCTCTATGTAAGCCGCATCGGTGATGTTCGGATTTTCTTTCCCAACAGCTTTAAACGGAAAGCCCGGAACATCTTTACTCTTAATTAAACTTTCAATCACATCTACTTCACTTTCAATACCATTAAAATGATTTTCACAGATGAACAATTCGTCTTTAAAATGATTAATGGCGATGACGTATTGATAAAGGCGGTAGCGCATCAACGGAATATCATTCAAGCCTCTCTCCTTTGGTGAGGGGCTTAGGGTGAGGTTATCGAAAAACTGCACAGCATCAAACGTTGCGTAACCGAATAAACCTTGCGCAACATTTACAGGTTTTGCCGCGGCTTTTCTAACTTCAAAACGTTGCATAAAATCCCAAAGCAGTTGTGGTACATCAGCTGTTTTATCTAATTTTATCCGCTCAGCAGTTTCTCCAGGTAATTTAAATTCAATAGCAGCAGTATTGCTGATTTCTATACCGGCAACCGCATTAATACCAATAAAAGAATAACTGTTTTCTCCTGCATGAAAATCTGTACTCTCAAGTAATATTGTATCTCTGAATCTATCTCTCAACCTTAAATAAATACCTACTGGTGTGTAAACATCGGCAAGCATTTTTTTGAAAGTGGTTTGTATCTCTATTTTTTTCATTGTCTGAACGGGGGATTTGGGTGGATTAAATGGATTTTTTGGATGTTGCACTGGGATTAAATTTTGGATTTTCAAGTCGCTTATATTCAAGAGATACGCCGCCAAAATTCAACAGTAATCCTACCTCAAGGTTGTATGCTTCCAGATAATTTCTGGCTTGTGAATATTGCGTTGATTCCAATACTTCCCCTGCTTTTAATTCAACACTAATAACACCTTCCACAAAAAAGTCAACTCTTCTTTCTCCAATTTGCTCCCCATCATAAAATATAGGCATACTAAATTCTCTTACAAACTGCAATCCGCATTTTCTGAATTCAATTTCCAAAGCCCGTTGATAAATCACTTCCTGAAATCCATTTCCCAAAGTGGAATGAACTTTCATTGCAGCTTCAATTATCTTCTTAGTTATTTCTTCATATTTAAACTGTGGCATGACAATTTTAATTTAAAAAATTAAAAATTCTTTTAATCCCAACAATCCACACAAATTCCCGTTCAGACAAAAAACAAAAACCCGGCACATGTGCCGGGTTCAACTATTTTATAAAATAGTAATGAGGCACGTCATTTGACCATGCTCCACCACCAACCGTTGTTATTTATATTGATTATTTTCATTTCTATTGCAAATATGTGTACAAAATCGGTAACAAAAAAACTTATTTCGTAAATTCAGTAAAATTTTACAAAATGCTGATACAACAAAAACAGGAAGGAAGCAAAGGTTCGTTTTATGTTGAGGAAAATAAAGTTATCCTTGCAGAAATGACCTATTCTATTACCGGCAACAGCCTGATGATTATTGACCACACCGAAGTTTCAGATGAACTAAGAGGTAAAAATGTTGGCTACCAACTGGTACATGCAGCCGTTGAATATGCCAGGTTAAACAATATTAAGATATTGCCTCTTTGCTCTTTTGCCAAATCAGTCTTTGATAAAAAAGGATCAGAATTTGCTGATGTAATGCGGGTCAATTGAATTAACTTCATTAAAACTTAAAAAATGAAACTCATCATATTTGGAGCCACTGGCATGGTAGGTAAGCAACTGGTACAACAGGCGCTTTTTAAAAAAAATAACGTTAAAGCCTTTGGCAGAAACGTGTACACTACCGATTATTTAGAAACTGAAAACCTGGAACTGGTGCAAGGAGCTTTGTTTGATGAAAGTGAAGTGTATAATGCCATTAAAGGTTGCGATGCTGTCATCTCGGCTATCGGTGGTAGTATGGACGGCACGGATAAAACCCGGACACTTGGTATGAAAAACATTATTAAACAGATGCAGAAAGCAGGTGTAAAAAGAATTGTTGCTATTGGCGGCTTAGGAGTTTTAAATGCGGATGAAAATAGCCTTTTGGTTGATAAAGATGATTATCCACCTGAATACAAAGCGGTGGGTTTAGAACATAAAAAAGCTTATGAACTTTTAAAGGAAAGCGGGCTCGAGTGGACTTTTGTTTGTCCACCCAACATAATTAATGAAGGCCCTACCGGCAGTTATGTTACCAAAGCCGATTACCCACCCGAAGAAAATAAATACAAAATTAACGCAGGAGACCTTGCTATGATGATGCTGAATGAACTGGAGAAGAATGAATATGTAAAGCACAGGGTTGGAATTAGTAATTGAGAATTAGGACTAACCTATTTTTGCGAAACTTTGCTTCTTTGTGGCTTTTGCTTATCAGGACCGCCTTATGTATGTAAGTCTTGAACTATGATTTAAATGATTGAAGGAATACCAATGTCAAAAACAAAACATATTCATTCAGATAATCAAAAAATTGCCCTGAGCCTTGCGGAGCCAATAATCAGATATTAATTCCCCTGTTTTTCATTTTGTTATAATATCTTTACTCTACTGCATTTTAAACCAAAATAAAACTGTTTATGAAAAAATTAATCTTATTGCTGCTAACCATATTCAGCCTTCAGGCATTTGCACAGGAAGTAAGTAAGGAATATGACAGAATTGGCAGATTTGACAAAGGCGTTGCCCTTGTATGGAAAAACAAACTTGTTGGCATGATAAAGCCAAACGGAAAGGAAATTGTTAAGCCGGAATACGAAAAGATTGGCTCTTTTGGAAGCGATAACCTTGCGTTTACTACCAAGGGAGGTAAAGTTGGTATCATCAATTTAGAAGGCAAAGTAGTTGTGCCGAATGACTACGAATCTATATCACAATTTAAAGGGTCGTATGCCATTACTAAAAGGGATGGTCTGTACGGCATCATCAATAGAAAGGGTAAAGTAGTAATTGAAAATAAATACCAAAAATTAAAACTGGGCAAATATGGAGATGTGAGGGCAGTTAAAGACGGGCAGGAAGTATTACTGGATATTAAAGACTGATAAAATCGAACTAAATACCTCAAACTGGCCCCGGTAAAACCGGGGCCAGTTTGCGTAAAAATAATGGCCCTACCATGCAACAGAAATGAATTAATTTAGCAAGATGATTGAGAATTTACCCGAAATAAGGGCTGTTGATGTTACCAGGTATATTACGCCACTGCGTGAGGGCGGCTCCTTACCTGCTATCGTAGAGGCTGAGGACGGGTTTATGTATGTACTTAAATTTCGTGGTGCAGGACAAGGTGTAAAAGCATTGATTGCAGAATTGATTGGCGGAGAAATAGCGAGAGCACTCGGACTTCGGGTTCCTGAAATTGTTTTTGCTAATATTGATGAGGCTTTTGGCAGAACAGAACCAGATGAAGAAATACAGGACCTGCTTAAAGCAAGCACCGGCCTAAACCTGGCGCTGCATTATCTTTCCGGGTCTATAAGTTTTGATCCAGCGGTTACCACAGTAGATGCAACCCTGGCTTCGCAAATTGTTTGGTTGGATTGTTTACTTACCAACATGGACCGCACTGTGCGTAATACAAACATGCTTTGGTGGCATAAAGAATTATGGTTAATAGACCATGGAGCCTGTCTTTATTTTCACCACAATCCGCAAAACTGGCAGGAGCAGGCATTGCGGCCATTTACATTAATAAAGGATCATGTACTGCTGAAGCAGGCAACTCAATTAGAAACAGTGGATACAGCCTTTCGTTCAATATTAACCAACGACCGTATTCGTGCTATTGTTGGTTTAATTCCAGAAGACTGGCTGGCTGGTGTTACCAGTTTTAAATCCAATGATGAACACAGGCAGATGTATGCTCAGTTTTTGGAAAAACGTTTAGCAAATTCAACCATTTTTGTAAAAGAAGCCCAACATGCAGCAAACGCACTTATTTGAATATGCCGTTGTACGTGTTGTACCAAAGGTAGAACGGGAAGAATTTCTGAACGTTGGCGTAATACTGTATTGCAGCAAACTTAATTTTTTACAGGTAATGTACAGTTTGAATGAAGAACGATTGCAGATTTTTTGTACACAAATTGACAGGCAGGAACTGCTGAACAATTTACAATCTGTAGAACGCATTTGCAAAGGCAGTGAAGATGCAGGGCCGATTGGCAGTTTAGATATTGCAAGCCGTTTTCGCTGGCTTACTGCAATCCGGAGCACCATTATTCAAACTTCAAAGGTACACCCTGGTTTTTGTACAGATCCAACCGAAACACTCACCAGCCTTTATACCCAACTGGTTTTATAATTTTAAATATTATCAATCTGATTCAGGAAAAGCAGTATGGATTTATTTGGCAACGGCATAGACAGCACAAAAAATATACTGCCAAGCAATGGTATTGTTAATTATTTTGGAAAGATATTTTCCAGGGCAGAAGCGGATCAATACCTAAACAGTTTACTTAACAATATTGAGTGGAAAAATGATGAAGCGGTTATTTTTGGAAAACTGATAATTACAAAGAGAAAAGTAGCCTGGTATGGCGATACTGAGTTTGAATACACGTATTCAAACAGAACAAAAAAAGCTTTGCCCTGGACGAAAGAGCTTCTGACACTAAAATCAAAAATTGAAAATGAAACGGGAGAAAATTTTAATTCCTGCCTGCTTAACTTATACCACAGCGGCGAAGAAGGAATGGCCTGGCACAGCGATGGAGAAAAAGATTTGAAAAAAGACGGAGCTATTGGCTCACTAAGTTTTGGAGCAGAACGGAAATTTTCATTTAAACACAAAGCAACTAAAGAAACAGTATCGGTAATGCTAGAACACGGCAGCCTGCTGGTAATGAAAGGCAGCACCCAAACCCACTGGCTTCACAGGCTTCCGCCAACAACAAAAACGTTGAAACCCAGGGTGAATTTAACTTTCAGAACAATAATACCCTGAAGTATTTATTCAAAATAAATTACAATACAGTATGATCCCGGATCTGATCATCATCATTGAAAAAGTAAAAGCAAAACTGACGGATGATTCAGATATGCATTGAACAAGTTACGAAACTGCAGGCGAGTTAAAAGCTGAACTGGGAAAATGTGTTACAGAATTAAAAGCGGGGAAAATAGATTGTCTTGATGATTTAAATATGTATTTCTTATCTACATCTACATTCCGGGAACATTCATTAATAGATTAATGGACAGCACAATACATGAAATTAGCAAACGAATTTTATAGAATTTGTTCAGAAATAGAAAAATAAAACAGTCTGCTTAAGCTTTATTTAAAAATCTCCGCTGGCCCCTCCTCCCCCAAAGCTTCCTCCTCCAAACTTAGGATTGCCTGCTGCTTCTCCCCCACCAAAGCTTTCAGCAATTATTAACCCCTCTATATTCATTTTATCTTTTAAACGTCCGTTATTAACTTCAGCAGAAGTAAATCCGTTTTTGGGTTGAGCAAGGTATTTTGTAAGTGCATAGGAAATCACTATCAGTATTATTCCGCCCAACAGCATTACTAATTCAACAGGCATAACAGTATAATAATAACGTATGGTAAATACGATAGCAGCAATCAACAACAGTCCTACACGAATCAATATACTGTCCTTTTTTTGTATGCCCCAAATTATATAAATCAATGGAGTGCAGATGGTAAATATCCAGAACAGCCAGCCAAAAGGAATATTACCAGCATTGTTTAATGCTGCTCCAAACATACTGTTAGCAGTTTCCCGTACCACGTAGTAATTGGAAACAGCATATAAACAAATAAGCATTACAATTTCTAAAATACTGCAACATTGCCAGTAATGCCTTACAGTTGCTCGTTGCCTGATTCTTTTAATTAAAAAATAAATAATTACAGTAACCAGCATTAATAAAAATGGTGCAGTTGTTTCAGCAATACTTCCCAATGGGATATAATTAAGGAAAAAAACAGCCAGTAAAGCAACACCGGCAACAGCACTCATAAGCATATCTGCAAAGCGAAGAAAAAAATAAGTAGCTAAAATAAAAATGATCAGGGCATTTGTGGCTGTAGAAATATCAGCCATTAAATTTATACCTGAAAAAATGCTGATGCCTGTTATCAATAAAAGGGCATCATCTACACCCGATCTGTAATGGTGCTTTGTTTGCACAAAAAACTCTAAAGCTGCATAAGAAACTAATCCAAAAAAAACAAGAAGTCCGCCAAAACTCTGTTCAATAGCGCTTAAAAAGAGCAGGGATAAAAGTCCCAATGAAAAACAACCTATTATTATGGCGAGTATAAACAGACCTGCTCTTATAAAATAATTAGGACTGTAGAATCCAACAGTAAAAACACTTTCAGCCTGTTGCGTTTCTTCTTTGCTGATTGCATTTACATAAAATGCATCTTCTACCTCATCTCTTGCTGCAAGATTATCGAGCCATATTTTATTGTAAGCTATCATAGGTTTTTAATCTGCTTATTCATTTTTATTAAGAAAAGTATGAGCGCAACAGCTGAGAGTATAAAGTAGAAACAAATTAAATAAACGCCTTCAATTCCCATTTCGCCGTTTACAAATATCATTCGTATTATACAGTAACTGAGCCCGATATACAGATACAAACTAAGTATAAGCAGAAGATAAAATGATTTTTCACTGATCGCTTTTCTGTAAAATAAATAACCGGCTGCGGTAAGCGGCAAAAAGAGAAACAGGTAAACAGCATCAAAATGAAACATGGCCGCAAGGGCGGAGATGAACAATAAATGTGCGCCGAAGTTGCTGTATGTAAATTCAAAATGAGATTTTATTTTTTTCCTTTGCGAAAAATATCCTGCCGCAACCAACAGCAGGCTCAGCAAAAATCCAGTGCCAATAATTGTCTCGTTATCAAAGTCGTTACTTTTTAAAATACTTAATGGTGTTACAGCAATGCCGACCCAGGCTGCAAGTGTTGTAATGGCCATGGTAAGTACGCCCAGGTGATCAAAATAATAGGCCGTAAAAAATAAAAGCAACATAGGTATAAAAGTGGCCAATCCATACCTGTTGCCAAAAACATGGTATTGAAACTGCAGGTAACCAATAAATGTTATCAAGGTAAGACAACCTAAAAGCAAGACATAATCAAAAAAAGAATTGGGCGATAAAACTTTTGCATTTGTATAAGGCAATTTCTTTTTTAGGCAGTAAAAAAAGCAGCCAATGCATATTGCAGCTATAAAAAGCAATATAACCTGATGCCCTATGGTGTCAATATTTTTATAAACTAATATGCCGAGGCCGCCACTTAATAACAGCACGCCGAGGTAAAGGATTGTTTTAAGCTCCCAATGCACAGACAGTATCTTATCTGGCTGTGACAATTTTACTTTCTCCAGCGATGCATCTGATAAATGCCCGTCTGCATGTAATTGTTCAAATACTGATGAAGGCATTTTGTAAAATAAGTTATTTTACAGGAACTCATCCTGAAATGTAAATATTCTTTATTTTTAACAAAATGGATAATAAGATTACAAATGAATACAAATTATAAAACAGAAAGATTGGTTCTGCGTGAATTAACTGCTGCTGACAACCAATTTATTTTTGAACTGGTAAACACAGCAGGCTGGATAAAATTCATTGGCGACAGAAATATAAAAACCAACGAAGATGCCGATAATTATATTCAAAAGATAATCTCTAATCCAAACATCGGTTACAGGGTGGTAACATTAGCCGATAGTCTAACTGCCATCGGCCTCGTTACTTTTATTAAACGTAATTACCTGGATTATCATGATATTGGGTTTGCCTTTCTTCCTTACTATAACAAACAGGGTTATGCATTTGAGGCTACAAAAGAAGTTTTAAATGAGTTGTTAAACTCAGGTGAACATTCAACAATTTTAGCCAGCACCATTCCCGAAAACACCTCATCAATACAACTGTTAAAAAAGCTGGGCTTTAGTTTCACTAAAAAAATAACCCATGAAGGTCTTGCACTGGAACTTTATGCCATCACAAAAAATAAATGATACCATATTGTTTAGTAAACCCCTCTTATGGCTCATTTTATCAGAACCGATTCGGACAATACAGATTTTCAAAACCTGGTGGCTATGTTAGATGCTGATTTAGCTGGAAGGGATGGAGATGAACATGCTTTTTACGCACAGTTTAATAAAATTGCAACCATCCGCAATGCCATTGTTTGCTATGTGGATGATAAAGCAATTGGCTGTGGAGCATTCAGAGAATATGATGAATCGAAAATAGAAATAAAGCGGATGTTTGTTTTGCCGGAATACCGTGGGCATGGCATTGCTATGAAAATTTTAAATGAGCTGGAGTTATGGGCCGCAGAACTTAATTACCGGGAATATATTCTGGAAACCGGTAAAAAACAATCCGAAGCAATCCGTTTATATCAAAAGGCAGGCTACACTTTTATACCAGCTTATGGGCAATACCTGAATGTTGAAAACAGTGTTTGCATGATGAAAACGATTTTTTCATAATCATTCCCTGCTCAGCAGCATTGCCGTACATTTGTTTACATAAATAAGCAGATGAGTACAACAGCTACAGCCTTGCAGGCATTATTTAACAGGATACCCAGGCGTCATTCACTGGAGAATGTAAAAGATATTTACAGCCTCCTTGACGAATACGAAGATTTGCTGATCAGCATTGAGGCTACCAATTCATTTTACGAAAAAAATATTCCGGAATATTTTGATGAACTGGAAAATGTAAGAGCAGTGATAAAAAAATCAACCGATAACAAAGCATCCAAAAAAATGAAAGACAGCCTTTTTGATGAAGGCTCGGGTAATTTAAAAGACAGTATGCAAAAACTGATGAATGTTTATGGAGACGGAAGCCGCACAAGCTGAAAACATCCTACAACCAAAAATTAACATTTACCGCCTTTTATTAACGCAACCTTGGCATAATTTTTTCAATCTTTGTGCAAACAAAATCAATTGAAGAAATATTTACTAAGCTTTTTTATGTTGTGCTCTTTTTTTGCCAAAGCGCAAAAAATAGAAAAGATTTATGTTAACCTCTACACCGACAGCCTGAAGAAAGGAACATACAACTACATTAATATTGATGGGCAATTAAGTAATGGAAAATATCTTCCGCTTGATAGTACCCATCTCATTTTCTGGGCATCTGCCGGCAAATTTAGTGGCAACAGTTTATGGATAGATAAAGACATTGCAGCCCAAAAAGTAGATATAAAAGTGAGTCTGCGGGATAATCCGGCGATGACAAAAGAATTCAGCATCTATATAAAACAACAACCTGATCCCGCGTTAAAAACTATGGATGAAATTATGAACAAATCGAAAAGTAAAAAGGGCTGATGGTTCAATGCCCTCGTCTGACCATGTTCTAAACAAAATGCCCGGTAAATCAGAAAGATTTGCCGGGCATTTTTTCATGATCTGACGACCTAGTCCGACCATGAAGCATCGTCAGACGGGAGCGTCAGACGATGTGTTATGCAAATTTCTTTGCGTCTTCTAAAAACTTAGCCAACCCAATATCAGTTAAAGGATGTTTTAATAAACCTAAAATAGAATCCAACGGACATGTACAAACATCCGCACCGGCTTCGGCGCATTTGATAATGTGTAAAGGATTGCGGATGGATGCAGCCAGTATTTCGGTTTTGTACCCCTGTATAGAAAATATCTGGCGCAACTGGTGTATCAGTTCCATACCATCCCAACCACTGTCATCTATCCTTCCCAAGAAAGGCGAAACATAAGTAGCGCCTGCTTTTGCAGCCAGAATTGCCTGACCTGCACTAAAGATTAATGTACAATTGGTTCTTATACCATTATCGGTAAACCACTTCAACGCTTTAATACCATCTTTAATCATCGGCACTTTAACAACAATGTTCGGGTGAATGGCTGCTAGTTTTTTTCCTTCAGCAACAATACCATCAAAATCGGTAGAGATAACTTCGGCACTGATATCGCCATCAACCATTTCACAAATGGTTTTATAATGCGCCATCACTGCATCAGAACCTTTAATGCCTTCTTTGGCCATTAAAGATGGGTTGGTAGTAACTCCATCTAAAATTCCAAGGTCGTTTGCTTCTTTGATCTGATCAAGATTTGCTGTATCGATGAAAAATTTCATAAGAATTTAATATTTAAGATTGAATAATTAATATTTACTTCAGGCTTGCCTGAGATGTTTTTCTTGCCGCCGCTAAGATACTTGCCAATTCAGTAGCTTCCTTAATAATTGCTGACAATTTCTCTACAGTCAATAATTTAAGTTCCTGAATTCCTTCAAGCCAGAATAATGATTCATCAGATTCTTCAAATGCTATGCTGAGTTTAGATACAAATGCTTTTTTACTAATCGCTTTGCATACAGCCATGTAATTGGCAGCGGCCGAAAATACTGACCGTAATAGCTGGTTTTTTATAACTTTTGAGATTTTTTTAGTTGGCAGAGCATCGCATAAAGTAACTGTACGATAGGCCAATGATTTTAAACGCCCTTCTAATTCTTTGGAGTTCATAAACAGATAATATTTAAGATTGAATATGTAGTATTTTGTTCAAACCCACAGTTTTCTTACTCAGAAAAGCTGTTTCGAATTGCAGGGTCAACAAAAATATTAAATATTATCTCTTCAATCTTAAATAAAAAATGGCAAGTTACTTACATCGCACCGCTCAACCATCTACCCTTGCTACCTTCCGGTCCTGGGGGAGTTCAACAGGAGCTGGCCGTATAAGACTTGCCGGGGCAAAGATAGGGAAGTGAATGCAATTAGCAATTGGCAATTTTTGAATTAAGAGTTTAAATTTAAAACACAATTGTTCTCCTTTAGGGGTTAGGGCTATCTAAAAATTAATCCCCGCCTTATCCGATCTTGAGTTTACCTTGCCCACGCCAATTAACTGATCGGCCCGGTCGGTAAATGATTTGTAATACATTAAAATAGTATAGCTGTTTTCGGTTTCCCAATAATCGCCTTCCAGGTCACGCCGGATGGCAGGATTGTTTCTATCAACTGCTATGTATGTATAGTTATAATACCCCTGTTTTAAAAAAGCAGTGCATTCGTACACTCCTTTTTCTGCATTAAACTGCATCCTGGTTTTATCATTAAACTCATAATTGGTTAATTGTCCGGCCAGATAAATGTCTTTATCAGGATAAGGCACGCCATTGGGAGCGGCTAAGCTAAAGTGTACGGTAGCAAAATCGCCCTGCCAGTAAGGGTTAATTGTTTCATAGGTTTCAATAAGGTACATACCGTTAAGATCCCTGTAATAAACATATCGCTGTGCAGTGCGGTCAGCATCCGTAAACAGATACATGTCGGTAGAAGTTTTTTTATAATCAGCTTTTTGCACCCGGTCACTTTGCAGTTGAAAGCTGCGTAAGTCAAGCCAGCGCCACTCTTTACCTGCCGGAAAAACCAAATTGCTTTCCATCGAGTATTCAAGCGTGCTGCCTCTTACAAAAGTTGGTTTAATATCTTTTAAAGAATTATCCCACCGGTTATTTTGCAGTATCACTACCTTAATTTGCTGTGCGGCACTAAAAGCATCCAGGCCATTTATGTTTGCGCTGAACTGAACTTTTTGGTGTGTTTTATAAAGTTGCGGTGCAAATGGTTGTGTTATCTGCCCGCCTATGGCAGCTTTTTGGTCTAATACAAGCATGCGCCTGGTAAATGCCAGTTTAGAAGTATCTCCATCTAAAAAAACTTTTAAGATATAATTACCCGACATGGTTAATTGGGTACTCCTGTCGGGCAGGATAGCCTGGTAGTGTGTGTATTTTGTTAAGGCTATGGATGAATAGCGATAAGTGCCGATACGCTGTTGGGTAAAACCTTTGGTGTATAGGAACGGGCTTATCTCAACCGGGTTCCAGTCGTAATCGCAAAGCTGCATACTGTAGTAATAACTTTTAACGTTGCCATCAAGGTCATCAAAATTAAGTTCAAGCTGGTCGTTGCTGTTGAGTTTATAAATGGGCAATGCTCCCTGGTCGCCATAAACATGAAAACGCACGGCTTGTATATTTTCTTTGTAAACCGCATCAGTCATCTGAGCAA
>JBBQLS010000047.1:0-20425 GCA_038328115.1 Chitinophagales bacterium | reverse complement strand
TACTTTGTTGATGAGTTAAAAAATAAAAACAAAGCGCTTTCAATTTTTTATGATAAGGACAGCATACCGCCCGGAGGCTTTTGGATACAGCAGATATCTGCAGCCATACAAAAAGCAGGTAAAGTACTTATTTTTCTTTCTCCCGATTATGATAAATCGCCTGTATGCTGGGATGAATTTCAATGTGCCAAACTGATGGAGTATAACCGGAAGAAAAATGTAATTCAAACCATTTACCTGTATGGATATAAAGAAACGGAAATGCCGTTGATAATGGGTATTTACAGTTATATAGATTGTCGGGAAGGCAGCAATGAAAAAATAGACGCCTGCATACGGCAATTATTAAAATGATATTCCCTGTCAACATGTAAGCGCCCTTCCATTATATTTACAAATAAAAAAGTGCCAACAATATAGATATGGAGGTACTTGAACCTTTTGAAACATCAGATGGTTATTGTGAGAAATAACTACCCTGCTTATTCTTCATCTGCTTTTTTATTTTGTGCTTTCAGCATAGCAATCAATTCTTCCTGCTTTTCCGCCAGCCTGTTACTTCGGTCAATTCTCCTGTTCTTTACTTTATTATTAAAATAAATCAAGACAGTAAAAACAATAATGGCAATAAAAATCAACATCCTGATCAAATCATTTTGATACCTAACCCCGGTATGTCAGTAAATAAAATTTTTCCAAAATCAAATCTAACACCTTCTGCAATATCTTCTGCCAGTAAAAGCGGGCCATCCATATCAACATAATCAAGCATAGGCGCCAGTTGGGCAATGGCTGCGGTACCTACCGAACTTTCATTCATGCAACCAACCATAACTTTCATTCCGAGTTCTTTTGCTTTGGTAATCATGCGACGTGCAGGAGTAATGCCACTGCATTTGGTTAATTTAATATTGATGCCATGAAAGTGCTGATGGCATTTTTCAACATCGGCTTCTGCCACACAACTTTCATCGGCTATCAACGGAAGTGCCGATTGCTCATATAAAATTTTCATCCCTTCCCAATTGTCTTTTGCCAAAGGCTGTTCTACAAATTCAACCCCCAGTTCTTTCAATAAAGGTATTTTATGCTGAGCCTGTTCCAATGTCCAGCCGGCATTTGCATCCACTCTAAAAACGGCATCGCTATGTTTGCGTAATGCAGTTACCATTTCTATATCTCCCTCCACTCCTACTTTTATTTTATAAATGGGCCAGGGTTTCTCTATCATTTTTGCAACCATGTTTTCAATGGTATCAATACCAATGGTAAAATCCGTAAGCGGTGCAGTTGCAACATCAAGTCCCCATAATTCATGCAACTGTTTTCTTTTCAATTTGCCGTATATATCCCAGCCGGCCATATCCAAAGCGCAAACCAGGAAAGGGTTTGCAGGAAACAGGTGATGCAGGTAATGCCAGTATCTTTCCGGGTCGGAGAACGCAAACTTTTCAATAAATATCTTTTTCCGCTCCATATCTTCCACCATTTTTTCAATCGGGATATTGTAATATGCAATAGCAGGTGCTTCGCCATATCCTTTAATACCCATAAAATCAAGTTCCACAATTAAGGTGGGTTGATGCGTTTTGGTTCCTTTAGAAATAGTGAATGGATGACGGAAAGGAAGGCTGTATGTTTTGTATTGGAGTTTCATAGAACAGTATTGCTTTTTAATTTATTTTATCAGTTTAAACACGTTGCTTCTGTTTGGTTAAATTTAAATTCTTTCATATCAGGCCGCCATTTCATTTCCAAAATTATCTTCCGCTATTTTCAACAGCGTCTCTCAGTTCATCATTAAAATCCTTTTTCGTCAACAGATCTTCCAGATTGATATGCATCCGGTAATTCCAGTAATATTCTGCAACCGCCGGATTATTTATTCTTTCTTCATTCGGGTCTTTCCTTCTGATTTCCGCATCCATGCCCATCAGATCCTGCAACTGAAAAATACTCCACATGGCCGGTGAATACAAGTGCTGCAGAATAATTTCTTTATTTATCCAGGCTTCGCAATAAACCGGCGGCTCGCCACCCTTACCCATCAGGTGATTATAAAAGTGTTTGGTCTTAACACTATCCTCTTCCCACCAGGCACGTATGGTACTCATATCATGCGTTGATGGCGATACCACACTCAGGTAAGGCGCATCGTTAGGATGAAAAAATTCGGCACCGGTTTTTTTAGGCATGCGTTGTATCTCCAGACTTAAAATACTCAGTTGTTCCATCACCTCGGGTACGCAATGTGGCACCATACCCAGGTCTTCGCCACAAACCAGCATATCGGTACTTCTTTTTAATTCGGGTAGTTTTTTTAATGCTTCTTTTTTCCAGAGATCATCCTGGCGGTTATAAAAATAATCGGTATAAATGGCCGACAATTCTTTTTGCGAATGGATATCCAGTGCTTTAAAAGAAGATGTATCCTGCACTGAAATACGGAAATGAAACTCCTGCCCGTTTGAATCCGGCACTTCAAAGAAAATAATATTACTCATCACATCAAACAAGCCCTGCTTTACTGTATCATCAAAAGTTTGCTGTGTTTTAAAATAAGTCTCAACCTTACGCTGAGTATTGAATTTTTCTTTCAGTTTTAAGCCAGTGAAAAACATTTTCTTCACCACAGCTTTTTTATCGCCAAAAATTTCTGTAAGTATATTGCCTGTTATGTAAGGTTCGGTGTAACGTGACCTTTCAAAAAGAATTTGTTTTGAGAACAGTTCGTTGATGTGAACCGGTAATGCCGGCATAAACCTGCCGAGCAGACCTTGTACTGCATGTGCAGGAATGCTCCAGATACGGAAAAAGCCGAGTATATGATCAATGCGGAAAGCGTCGAAATAATTACTCATCTGATCGAACCGTTTGCGCCACCAGCAAAAATCATCCTGCTGCATGGCTTCCCAGTTGTAAGTAGGAAATCCCCAGTTTTGGCCCTTTGCAGTAAAGGCATCGGGCGGTGCACCTGCCTGTTCGTTCATGTGATACAGGCCCGGCTCCACCCAGGCATCGGCACTAGTGCGGCTGATGCCTATGGGAATATCACCTTTTATAATAATGCCGTTTTTATGGGCGTATTCGGTTGCTTCCTTTAACTGCAGGTGCAGGTGATACTGTGTAAAATAGTATATGGCAATTTCATGGTAATGCGCCTGCAACGGACTTACCAGTTTCTGTATTTCACTTTCATTGTAAACTGCCTGTTTTTTCCAGGCACTAAAACCGGCTGTTCTATATTTATTTCTTAAATAAGAAAATGCTGCATAAGGTTCCAGCCAGTGGCGGTTCAAATCAAAGAAATTCATGTAGCCTAAATCATCCCTAAAACTTTCTTTTTGCAATGCATATAATTTGCGTGTGGCATCTGTTTTAATTTTAATCACCGCTTCATAATCCAGTTTATCAAGCTTGTTTAATTGCTTTTGTTTTGATGCAAGAGCTGATATGATATTGGCATTTTCTTTACCGGCAACAGCTTGCAGGTTTAAAAATATGGGGTGCAATGCAAAGGCAGAAATGGCTGAATATGGATAGGAATCTTTCCAGCTAAAGGTTGCGGTTGTATCATTTACCGGCAACAATTGAATCATTTTAAGGCCGGTAGCTTTGGCCCAGTCAACCAATAATTTCAGATCGGTAAATTCACCGGCGCCAAAACTATTTTTGCTGCGCAAACTAAAAACAGGAATGGCCACACCAGCACCTTTCCAGTTCACGTTATTCAGTTTTGCAAATCCATCATGAATAATAGTTAAAGTATCTTTACCATCATCACTTATCAAAACCCGGTTATTCCCTTCTTCAAAGCTGATAAATTTTTTGCTGACGGTTTCATAAATGCCGTATTTATATTCCAATGGAAAAACAGCTTTGCTAAGGTCAACCTGAATAGTCCACCAATGGTCTTTTTTACTTAACAGTAAAACTGCCTCTTCATCCCACTCATAAAAAGTTGCTGATGATCCACTGATACAAATAACTTCACCGGGCTTTAGTAAGGGTGCCTTCACCCTGAAATCATGTGAAGGTTTTACCGGTTTTTTTTCAGGAGCATATTTAGCCTGCTTCTGTTTGAGTAATACATTTGCAAAAGCTGCTGTAAAAAAAACATTCTCATATTGCCCCGCATGGTTCCAGGTATCGTACAATACAATTTTTGATGCCTGCAGGTTATCAAACTCAATAATACGGTCGTTGCCAAACTCATAAATAAGTTCTGTATCTTTTTCCTGCAGTATATACCGGTAGCAAATTGTTTCAAAAATGTCCTGCTCATCTATTTCTATGGTTCCGTACCATAACTGGTTGTTCAGGTAATTGAGTGCAAACTTTTTTTTAATATCGCCGTTACCCAATACACGGGTAGTACCCAAAACGAAAAGCGACTGCCCGAATTGGGAGGAATAGCGCAAATAAAAATGTAAAATCATCAAAACTGATTAAGAGTAAGCAATATAAGACTTTATACCGATTGGATTTTGTAGTTAATCCAAGTGGTATTAACTCCCGATAGCTATCCTAACGTGTGGACGCAAATACAATATGAACACGGGTACTTAGGCAGGCTCAGTACAGGGATTGGATGGATCTATATGATTTTATAATTGGTTAAAAGCTGTTTATTAATCCAATAACCAGCTTTTAAATTGGATAAACATAAAGTAATCCTGCTTCGCAGTATATTGGATCCCCAAAACAATCCAAGTTTTTCTACAAAGCAGAAAAAAAATGAAACTAGAATCAGTAAAATACCGGAGATAAAAAGTTCTGCCTTATATTTGCAAAAAACAACTAATTACAATGGAAACAACAAAAAAAAGAACCGGCCTTTTCTGGATATTATTTTTACTTTCTGTAGTATTATTTTTTGTAGTATTATTTTCACCTTATGGTTCGTGGGTATCAATGGTATTGCCTTTCAACTTTACTTTTTTTGCAAAGGCACTTGACCTGATGTAAACTGTGTTTTAAAATTTATATAAGCCATTCACCTTGCTGCGGATGGCTTTTTTATTAATTGGCATTAACAAAATCAGGTCGGTTGATGAAAGTGCTTATGAATTTAAACCGGATATTACTCTTTAACTCTACCTTCCAGGGTGTCATGTTGCCATTTGTTCTGGGAAAATAATAAGCCTTTAGTTCAACAGTTCCAGCTACGAAGTTTTCATTCCGGGTACGTACACCGCCACCAATGGCGGTATAGATATCGCTGTGATTTAAGTTCATTTTGGTTGGTTTAACCAGTATAGCATCACAGAATACAAATGGAGCAAACCTGAAGCCCAGTATTTTTGTGGTATTGTAAAAAACCGATTCTACTTTTACAGTTGCCCTTAAATCTGAGTTAAGGGAACTAAGTGAGTCGGATCTGAAATAAGGTAACCCAAAATTACTGTTGATGTACAGGGGTGTATTTAAAGAGGGGTTTGCCTGGGCTGTAAACCCCGAACTCATAAATAACCTGTTATACCAGTTAGCACTTAATTTTCGCAGTCGGGTAAAATGATCAACATTAAACAGCAAATCTACATCTTCAAAACGTTTACGGTAATAATAGCCGCCAACCTTAAATGTATAGTTTACATACAATCCTTTTTTTCTGAAGTTTGATAATGACAGATCCATACCTGCGTATGGCCTTTTCTTATTTTCTCTTGTAACATAACCTCCATTATCTTCTATCAAATATCCCTTATTCACATATCCTGCTGTAACGGCTGCACTAAAACCTTCCGGTATATCTTCCATTCTTCCAAAACCATAAATAAAGCTTGTTTTATAAAATACCTGCCTGAAAACATTGAATGATGACAAAGCAGCGGTAATATCAGTGTACCGTGCATCGTAGTTGTTGTTGTTTACTTTTGGAATTACTTTTGGAATTGCTTGAAAGTATTGTTTTAAACCCCTGATGGCTATAAAACGGTGCAGACGTATCTCTTTATTTTCGTAAATCGAGCGCTTATTATCCAAACTATAACCAAACCATGCATCCAAAGTGTAGTTAATATATTTAATGCTGTTGCGGTAAACAGAATCTGTATTATAAACATTCCTGGTCCGGCGGTAAGTCCATTCCAATGCACCGGTTGTTGGTATGTATGGCGTAACCAAAGGTTTTTCAAGCATGGTGTAAAAAGTAGTTTCCTGGTTACGGTCGCTGCTGAAAGCATTTCCATAATCTTTGTAGCCTGTAACCAGATCAATGAAACTGCCGCCGATATTGCGTTTTATCAGTTCTCCGCCAACCCCCATTCGGGGCGACCGGGGATTTTCGTAGTAACCACTTACCAGAACACGGCTGCCGCTGCCCATAAAATTTTCTTCCCGTAATTCCATCCTGCCTTTGTCTTTACTGCTGATGTTCATATTTCCGCCAATAGAAAAAACGTCCTTGGTTACCACCACCACATCAACCGAATCGGTATTGCCAACCGCATACTCCACATATATTCTGGCATCTTTTACATATACCAATTCTCTCAGGTACCTTTCATTATCGGCCAGCAGATAGGGTGCTAATTTATCGCCGGTTTTAAAAAAAAGATTTTTTTCTATAACGCTTTTTTTGGTGTTTTTATGAAAGGTTGTAGCCAACCTTACACCCAAATCATTTTTTTTCGTGGTGGTATCATCTATATCATACTGAAAACCCAGCACTATGGCTTCTATAGAGCGGATTATTTTACCCTTATATTTTAAAAATGGATTCTCAATCTTAACAGGGGCTTCATCGGGTGGCGTACGGGAAATGCTTTTACCAAAACGGCCCAGCAACCCCTTTTTTTTAGCCAGAAAAAAAGTATCGTTTTTTGCAGGATCTACCTGAGCAGAAACAGGCTTATGTACAAATATAAAAGCTGATAAAAAAATACAGATATAGCAACACCGTTTAATCATGGATAGGTAAAAACTATGCTTGAATATGAAGCTAAAGATATTGAAATGCTGGCAATAGCCCACAATACTGTGAATTATGTAAGAAAAGCAGCATACTGTAAGTTGTCGGCGTAAAATGCAACAGGGGCGGTAAAAAAATCCGGCAATCGCTGCATCTGCCGCAAATAAAAAACAATTAAAATATTGACACAATTATTTTATCATTGCCTTATACCTCCTGTATTATCAAGAATAGTCCACAGGTTTATTATTGCGAAAACTGCGGGAATTGCAATACCGCCCGGATCGGATGTAAGGTGATGCAACAGTATGCCAACCATTACCGGCAAAATTACAATGGCACCTAATGCCCTTGTTTTTGGAATGGCTATCAATAATCCACCCAAAATTTCAGTAAAAGCAACCAAGGGCATCAGCCATTTGAGGGTATTAAACGCACCAAACATAATTTTCTGTTCTTATGTAAGTTCGGGTATTGGCATAAAAGGTACTAATTTATTAAATCCGAAAATGATCATGCCCAATCCAAAAAGTGCACAGTGCACAGTTAAAATTATTTATTTCATTATTTATAGTTTTAGTACGTTAAATGTACAAAAAAATTACTGTTGAGCCACTGCAGCTTAATACGGTTAGATGTTGCGTTAGTTTTGAGAAATACAACACAGCATCACTTCAACTAACTCTCATTTGTTGGCTGCCACAGCTCAATTTTATTTCCTTCGGGATCGTATACCCAGGCAAATTTTACATGAGAGTCATCAATTTTTTCGTCATCAATTCTCACAGCCTCTGCTTTTACTTGTTCCCGAAATTTATCCAGGTTTGATACCGGGAAGTTGATCATGATTTGCTGTTCGGCAGGAAAATATTTACTATCCTGTTTAAAAGGAAAAAATACAGTAATGCCGCTTTGTTGTTCCCAAAGTTTATCACTGCCAACAGGATAAATGTCAAAATGTTTTTCGTACCAGAGACTCAACGCTTTTTCGTCTTTTGAGCGGAATAAGCTACCGCCTATACCGGTTACTAAGGATGACATGATGAGAGTTTTTTTGTTTTCAAATAAGGTCAAAAATTTGGATGCGGTGAAAAAGGCGGAGGTTATCCGGGTGATAAAGGATTTCGGGCGGTTCAAAACCCCGATTATATGGGCATACCGGAGAGGTTACAGGTACCTTCTGAAAACCAGGTAACTCCCTGACTTGCGACATGCTATTCTTTATTGATCAATAAGACCAACCAACGGCGAAGACTAGAATGAAGCCCAACAAAGGCTAAAAAGCCTCAAAGTAGTAACTTATTACCATGATTGTGTAATGCTTTCCACCAAACACTGGCAGACCTTTGTGTCTTGATAATTCTATCAAACCTTAAAACAATATTTATGAAAACAAAACGGAAGATTTTATTAATAACTGCTTTAACTGCCATATCATTGGGCGGGTTTTTAGGCAGTTGCAAAAAAGATGATTTCGTACAGGTTAACGGGGTTTGTCCCATAGTACTTTCAACCGATCCTGCAAACCTGGAAACCAGTGTTGCACTTAATAAAGTAATTACAGTAACCTTTAATGAAAAAATGAATCCTGCTACAATTACGCAGGCATCCATCATTATACAGGCAGGCACGGTTACAGTTTTGGGAACTGTAACTTACAGCGGTGTTACTGCTACTTTCATACCGTCGGCACCACTTGCCATTAACACAACTTACACAGGCAGGGTTACAACAGCCGTAAAAGACGAAAACGGAAATGCGTTGCAGGCTGATTACATCTGGACATTCGGTACTGGCACTACCTTATCACCAGTAGTTATTTCTACCGATCCTTTAAATAATGCTATAGGTGTGCCGCTTAACAAAACGGTTACTGCAACATTCAATATGCCAATGAATGCTACAACTATTAATGCAACAACATTTAAGTTAATGCAGGGAACTACGGCAGTTGCAGGTAGTGTTACTTACAGTGGAAACACGGCATCATTTACGCCTACAACTCCACTTGCCATTAATACCTTGTACACAGCAACCATTACCACCGGGGCTAAAAATACAGTTGGAACCAGTCTGGCAGCTAACTATGTATGGTCGTTTACAACTGGTACAATTACAGCGCCTACAGTAATATCAACTGATCCTGCAAATAATGCAACGGGGGTGATATTGAATAAAGTGATTAGTGCAACTTTTAGTGAGACCATGGATCCAATAAGTATAAATGCAACATCATTTACATTAATGCTAGGTTCCACAGTAATTGCAGGAACGGTAAGCTATTTAGGCACTACGGCTTATTTTACTCCTATAGTTAATCTTTTGCCGGGTACAATATATACGGCAACAATTACCACCGGTGCTAAGAATCCTGCGGGCACTCAATTAGCAAATAATTATGTGTGGACATTTACAACAGGCGCAGCAGTTGCACCTCTTGTAATATCAACCGATCCGGTAAACAACGCAACGGGCGTGGCTCTAAATAAAATTGTTACCGCAGCTTTTAATATGTCGATGGATCCGTTAACAATCAATACTACCACTTTTACCATAAAGCAGGGAGCAACCACAGTTTTGGGAGCAGTTACTTATAGTGGTTCAACTGCTTCTTTTTCTCCTACAGTTCCATTTACAGGTAATACAATATATACAGCCACCATTACAACCGGTGCTAAAAACCTGGCCGGTACACCGTTGGCAAATAATTATGTCTGGACCTTCACTACCGGAACCAATGTAGCACCAACCGTGATCTCAACCGATCCCATCAGTAATGCTGTTAATGTACCGCTTAGTAAAGTAATCACTGCTACTTTCAGTATGCCTATGGATCCGTTGACGATTAATTTTACAACCTTTAGTTTAAGCAGGGCGGGAATACCCGTTGCCGGAACAGTTACTTACACTGGTTCTACGGCATCTTTTACACCTGCCGTAAATCTTTTAGTTAATAGTAATTATACAGCCACCATTACAACCGGTGCTAAAAATCCTGCAGGTACTCCACTGGCAAATAATTATGTATGGAGTTTTAGTACTGGTGCAGGTCCAGGACCCGGGCCGATTAATTTGGGAACAGTTGCCAGGTTTGGCATCATAGCAGGTGTTGGTATCAGCAACAATGCAGGGTTTAGTGTAATAAACGATCTGGATGTTGGTATTTATCCGGGTGTACGTTCTTCTATAACAGGGTTTCCGCCTGCGATTATTGTAAACGGAGCAATTTATGCTTCTGATGATATTGCACCTCCGGGAATACCAGCCATGTTGTTGCAGGCTAAAACAGATCTTACCAATGCATACCTGGCGGCCGAAGGAGCAGTATCACCTGCACCGGTTACCGTATCTGGCGATCAGGGTGGTAAAACACTTGCACCGGGTATTTATAAAACCACATCCACCCTTTCAATAGCTAATGGTAATCTTACACTGGATGCCCAGGGCGATGTGAATGCCTTTTGGATATTTCAGATAGCATCAGGCTTTACTACAGTTGGTGGTGCCGGTGGCAATGTTATACTTACCGGAGGTGCACAGGCTAAAAATGTTTTTTGGCAAACAGGAAGTTCAGCCGTAATTGGTGACTACACCTCTTTCCAGGGAAATATCTTAGCATTAACATCCATTACCATGAACTCGCATGCTACTGCAGTTGGCCGCATGCTTGCCAGGAACGGAGCAGTAGTTATGACACACACAAATATTATCATCAAGCCTTAAACAAAAAAATATGCAACTTAAAAATAATTATACAAAGGGATCACGCAAGGCGTTTTCCGTTTACAGCCTGATTATGAAAAGCCTGATCGTTGGTGCTTTTATTTTAACCGGCATTCAATCGTCAGCACAAAAGCAGCAATATTCCAAACCATCCTGGTATTTTGGAGTAGTAGGTGCCGCAAACATTAACTTCTTTGACGGAAGCACCAGGCAACTGAGTACTGAATTTACATCCCCTGCAACTTTTCATAAGGGAAGAGGTGTTGGTGTGTATGCAGGAGGGCTAATTCAATACCGCCCTGCCAAATCTGTATTAGGGTTTATGCTTCAGGGTGGATATGACAGCCGCAGGGGAAAATTTGAACAGGCAACTTCGGCCTGCAATTGCCCGGCAGATCTGGAAACTAATTTGAGCTATGTTACTTTAGAACCAAGTTTGTTATTAGCTCCTTTTAAAAATGGCTTTTATATTTATGCAGGTCCCCGTATGGCCTACACAACAGAAAAATCCTTTACATACAAACTGGGTGTTAATCCTGCTTTTCCTAACCAGGCACCAAATCCTGACGTGAAAGGCGAAATCAGTAATACAAAAACGGCGGTGATCTCAGGCCAGGTAGGCATGGGATACGATTTTATGATGGGTTCATCAAACAGCAAAACTAAATTTGTTGTTTCTCCTTTCGTTTCTTACCATCCTTATTTTGGTCAAAATCCACGTAATATTGAAACCTGGAATTTAACAACCATTAGAGCAGGGATTGCTTTAAAAGTTGGTAGCGGTCATAAAATTATGGCTGCACCGGCTCCCGTAATGCCCGTTACTGTTGTGTTAGACAAGGATGGCGATGGTGTGCCGGATATTGTTGACCGCTGCCCTGATGTGCCGGGTGTTGCAGCATTGCAGGGTTGCCCCGACAGGGATGGAGATGGCATCGCTGATATTGATGATAAATGTCCTGATGTTTTTGGTTTAGCACGTTACCAGGGATGCCCGATACCGGATACCGATAAAGATGGCATCAATGATGAATTGGATAAGTGTCCTACAGTTCCTGGATTAGCCCGATATCAGGGGTGCCCAATACCCGATACAGATGGCGATGGTGTTAATGATGAAGAAGATAAGTGTATCAATGATAAGGGCCCGGCTTCTAATTTTGGTTGCCCGGTGATTAGCGAAGAAATTATCAAACGTGTGAAAATAGCCGCCGAAAATATATTCTTTGAAACGGCAAAATCAACATTGCTGCCTAAATCTTTCCCTAAGCTAAATGATGTGGTTTCCATTTTAAAAGACAATCCATCTTTTAGATTAACCATCGACGGCCATACAGATTTTGTTGGTAACGATGCTTATAACCAAACACTATCAGAGCAAAGAGCCGCTTCAGTGAGGGCTTATCTGATAAGCAAAGGCGTTGCCGAAAGCCGTCTTACTTCTTTTGGTTATGGCGAAAGCAGGCCGGTTGCAGACAATAATACAGCAGCCGGACGTGCAAAAAACAGGAGAGTGGAAATGACATTGCGGAATTATTGATCAAGTAATATGTTAACTAAAAAGCCTCCGGAAATACCGGAGGCTTTTTTATTCGTGTAATCCATGATTACCCCTTGAGTTGTATTGCACCACAATATTGTTGGCACTTATTTTTTTTATGTGAAGGCAAATGGCTTAGGTTTTTATTTATCTGTTCCATTTGTTTGTTGCGCCTCTTTGTAATTCTAATACCATTAATTTTTTGTTTTAGAATTATTTTTAAAAGGTAGAAATCAGCGATTGATAAAGTAGAGCCCTTTATTTGCTCCTGGTTATAAAACCAGGCAAAGACGAATAAAGCCTCTGAAAAAATACCCGTTCATGGGTACTAAAAAAGCCCGGATTTTTTTTACCTTACTGCAATCAAATTTTTGGCATGAAAAAAATCACAGGCATATTATTGTTCATCATCTTTTGTAGTAGTTCCTTTGCGCAAAATATAATTGAGGGCAACAGTTTGCTGGCGCTGATTGGCAAGCCCATCAGCGATCCCTTTAGCCAGCAGTTTCGTCAGCAGGAGGGCTTTCCTGTAACGAGCGATAACTGGAACAGCAGCTTTACTGTGTACACAGATTATGGGTACGAAGCTGTTAAAAAAATATCGCTGGTACAATTACTGAACGGACAAAAAAAATTTCAGAGTGAAGAGCGTTATGGCTACTACCGTAAACAACTGCCGCTGCAGTTAAGCTGGCAATTGAGCAGAAGTGCATGTGAAGCCAGAATTGGTTCTCCGGTAAAAATATGGCCATCATCGCCCACCACTTTTGATTATGCAAAGGCGGGATGGAAAATAAGAATCGAATACGAAAATAATCTGCCGGTGATGATGAACTTTCAAAAAGATGCTGATTATAAACCAATAAGCAGCAATACACCCATAAAAGCAGATACCGTTAATGGATTGATAACAGTGAACTGGCCGGCATTTAAAACACTGATTACATCCTGCAATAAACTTAATTTACTTTCCGGCAAAGATTCTGTTGATTATTATGGACAGGTATATTATGCAACGCCTTATAAGGTTGATGGCTTTTTAAGAACAGCCATTAAACATATAAAGAAAACAAACGAATGGTATTACGAGGCCTATTTAAAACCAGGCAGCGACAGCGAAAAAGTGCGTAAAGTTTTTGGTTCGTTATATAGGGAATTTAAGCAGGTACTTTAAGACAGCACGGCTAATGATTTTTTTCGGGTAGAGGTTGCCAAAAAACATATCAGCGAAAGCCCTGTGGCCTGGCTGGTAAACTGGACGCTCAACAGCAATTACAAAACCCTGCCACCGGGGCTGGGCAATGTAAAAATAACGCTGATGTTAAACGGTATGAAGGATGCTTTTAAGAACGATGCTATGGATTATACCATTAAAATTTACATTGCCAACTACGATGTTAAGTTTGATTTCTGGGGCTGGGATACACCACTTTGATTCACCTGCTTAATAAGTAATGCCCGTATATTAAGCTGCAAATCTGCCAGTGAGGATAATTTTATTATTGTTTTTTGAACTGCTCTGTTATTTCCTGTACAATAAATCCAAATTTGCGGATAACACTTCTTATGATCATTGTTTGTCCATCGGGCATCAGGTACATTTGTTGCTGCATTTTCACATGCCTGATGAGTCCACGGTTAACTTTTAGGCGGAAGGTCCAAGTAAAATAATTGCCGTTCAATTCGCCCCTTGCGGTACCTTCAATATCATTTGCAGTTGCCTCCAGGTGATGTTCGTCAACCTGTTTCAATTGCCAGGATCGGTGATTTTTTTTCCCGTTTCCAGGGTACAGGTCCTGCTCAATATATACAGTGCCATCTTTTATAACTCCATCGGTCTGGGTTGTAATCTGGCTGATGGGTTTACCATTCCTGGCTTCTGATACACCATAAGAATTTGTGTGGCCCACAAAAAATTTAACCGGGTCGGCTTTTACAATGCTATTATTAAATGCTGTTGGCTTAAGTGTAGAACAACTGATAATGGAAAGACACAAAATGCCAGCTAAAAAAATTTTAAAATTCATAATGATATTAAGTCACTTATCGTGCCATTTTTTCCAAATGCTCTATTTATGGATAGATCAAATGTGCTTGTAAGTATTTGGATCAGATACGCAAATACTCACTTACCGGATTGCATATCTACGCCAGTCAGGGCAACATATACCTGGTGGCAGCGTTTGTATAAAAATATTAACTTGCAGTACATTCGATTGCCACACTATATTCTTATGACTTCTATGCAGAAATATATTCTCCTCTTTTTCATGCTACTTTCATTAACAAAAAGTTTTTGCCAAAAAACTGTTTTTATAGAAAAATATGATCTGCCTGCAGAAATAAAGAAAACGGGCCAGGTTATTGTACAAATGCCTTTTGGTTACGCTAATATTCTGAATATTTTTGGAGATACAGCCGGTTTAAAAACTGCCGGTGATATTTTTGTTGACGTTGCCTGCACCGACTACCCCATCAATGCATCGTTACAAGTGCTTAATAAAAGCAGGGTAGCCTCTTTTTTAAAACGTTTTCCATTTATTGAAGAAAGCCAGTTGGCGCAGGTAAATTTCTTTCAGCAAACTGATGGTGCCCAAAGGGAAAAAGCGATGACGATGTTTCATGGTTTAATCGTAAAATTCAGGCCTAAGCAGTCGCCGGAAAATGCAAAAGTAGAAGTTGTTAAACTGGAAGAAATTGTAAAAACGGGTTCAATAGTGCCTGCCATAAAACCGCCAACGGTTACAAAGAAAAAAGACAGCGCAACTACCGACCTCGAAAAAATATATGGACAAAGGCCCCGCAAATTTCAAAATGGAACCTGGTATATACAGGTTGGCCGGGGTGGCATTGTATCGTTAGATGTTAGTACACCCAAAAAAATGCCACTCGACTCATTTATAACCCGGGAACCAAAAGATGCTTTAGATCAGGGTTTGATAGATAAATCGGAGTATAAAGAATTTAAGCGGGCAACTTCTATCCGCATTTATTATCCCAGGTGGTTTCCACTAGATTCGGTGATTACGAAAAAGCCACCTGTCGTTGTTGAAAAGCCCATGGTTGTTACCAAAACAAATAAGATACCCGATTCTTCCATTTTAAAAATCCTGGATAGAACCAGGTGGGAAAACACTACCATTGTAGGAGATGTTACCGGCAGCATGTACACATACACCGCCCAACTTTTGTTGTGGGTAAAAACAAATCCCATCGGCAGCCAGTCAAAGAACTTTGTTTTTTTTAACGATGGTAATAATATGCCCGATAAGGATAAAAAATTAGGCAGTACCGGCGGCATTTATTTTAAAAGCTGCAGCAATTATAATGAAGTTGAAAATCTGATGCGGTCAACTATGTTAAAAGGCGGCGGTGGCGACTATCCCGAAAATAATATTGAAGCTTTGCTGGCAGCAGAAAGGGCTTTTCCGGCAACTGAATACCAGGTTATGATTGCCGATAACTGGGCCCCCATAAAAGATAAAGCCCTTTGGCAGCATCTTACAAAGCCGGTACGGATTGTGGTGTGCGGCGCCACCGAATTTAATGTAAATATTGATTATCTGAACCTGGCAAGAAAAACCAAAGGCTCTGTTCATTTAATGGAAAGTGATCTGTACAACCTGGCGGGATTGAAGGAAGGGGAAATTTTAAAAGTTGGCAAAAATAATTTTGTTGTTAAGAATGGAATGTTTGTGGAGACGGGAGATGAGTATCATAAATAAAAAACTTCGTCTGGCTTGATGAGGATACGAACCATTGCAACGATTATTTACAATCCTTTATGCAAATGAAAAAAATTGTTTCAGCCTTCTTTGGGATATTTGTTTTACTTTCTTTACAAAACTGTAACCCGCATTTGCAAAGTAATACTGCACCGGCTGTTTTTATAGATTTACACGATTTTGATGGGCGCTACCAGTATATCAAAAATTATTTTATACTTTCTGAGCAACGAAAAGTGGAAGCATGGTACAGTACTTATTTAAATAAATGCACACAGTTTTATAAAATTGAAAAACCCACAAAAGATTCTATCCTTAATCTTATAAAAAGTTATTGGGTAACATCGGATGAACAAAAGCATGACATACAATCCATACAATGGCGCCCATTTAAAAACGGGGCAGAAGTGTTTGTTACGATGAATTACAGTTACCGCATTATTGCCGAAGACCGGGTTAAACAGATTCCCGAATTAAAATTGCAGTTGATGCTTAACCGGCGCAATAAAATAATAAGTATAAAGGAGTTCAGCAGAGGTTAAGTAGAAGCACATGCAAATCCTTGCACCGTTACTGGCAGATATGCGGCGTGGCTTTTGTGTGTTGCTGTATCTGCGCCAATGCAAACTTTTAGAATTTAAGGTACTGGCTGCTTTATGTTGTAATAGTATTATTGGGCGCAGATACACCGACGCTCAGTTACTACGCTGCAAGTATAAATCAATCGAAAAAAATATCTGAACTGCCGCCACCTCTCTCTAATCATATTATCTATACCTTTGTAAAATAAACGTACTTACATGAAATCTTTCTTTCTTTTACTTTTTATATCCGTAATTTTTTGCGGCTGTCAAAAAGAGCTTGATTCATCAAATAATGGCAATGGCAATGCAGCTTTTCCAACCGTAACTACCGCAATAATAACTTCAATAACTACCACAGGTGCTTTAGGCGGAGGTAATATAACAAATGATGGGGGTGCTGCAATAATTGCCCGGGGCGTTTGCTGGGGCACTGCTCCTGGCACGGTAATTACGGGTAATCATACCACAGATGGTACAGGCACTGGATCATTTACAAGTAACATAGCGGGGCTTAGCCCTGTTACTGTATATTATGCACGTGCTTATGCAACCAACAGTACCGGTACTGCTTACGGTGCTGAGATAAGTTTTACAACTATATCAGGGATTGGTTTTGCTACAGTAACTACCTCAGCAGTAACTTCAATAACTTCAACAACCGCCATTGGCGGAGGTAATATAACTACAGATGGTGGAGCTACAGTAACAGCACGTGGTGTTTGCTGGAGTACTTCTCCAGATCCTGTTGTTACCGGCAGCCATACTACAGATGGAACCGGTACAGGGGCATTCACAAGCAACATTACTTTACTAAGCTCTCTTACAACCTATTACCTGCGGGCTTATGCTACAAATATTATGGGTACAGCCTACGGAGCACAAATTACTTTAACAACCCAGACCGCACAAGTTATTGACTCTGCAAGATTTATATTTATGGGCGGAGCTGTAAATTTTTATTGCTTTAATGGCAGCGATGGTTCTTTAAAATGGTTAAAGACCTTTACTGCAAATATATATGGTGCAGCCTGCTATGCAAACGGATATGTTTATACCACTTGCGAAGATGGTAAATTATATGCGTTTGATACTTTGGGAAATTTAAAATGGTCTGTTACTATAACAACCAACCTTCCTATAGGGTATAGGTTTAATGCAAGTGTTCTAAATGGTTTGGTTTATATGAATAACGACCGGTATGTATTTGCTTATGATGCAATAACAGGCGCTTTGGTATGGCAGTTTGATGCATTTTCAATCTCAAATTTTAACTACATTCATACTTCTTTAACTGTTGATAAAAACACCATATACGCCGGTGCTACCTATACATTTGCAATTGATGCTTTGTCAGGAAATCTTAAATGGCAGTTGGGGGCAGGAATTTCATTTTTTAAACCACGGGTTTACAACAACAAACTATATACCCTTAACGAATCACTTAGCAACCAGGAAATAAGAGTGCTTGATGCATCAACCGGCTTACTGGTATGGAATAAAGTATTAGGCTACTCTCCCAATAATGCCATTGCTTTAAATGTGGCTGAAGGCAATATTTATCTTTTTAAAGATGGAGTTACGGTATATGATACAATCAACGGTACAAAAAAATGGAGTGTCGCCGCAGGTAATAACACCTATTCTTTCCAGGGTGGATCCTCACCTATTGTAAAAAATGGCCTCCTTCACGTTGTTTCGGATTATAACAACAGCGGCAAAGCATATGTATATAATGCTCAAACAGGCGCATCTATATCAGAATATGGCGGTAATATTCATGAAAGTGATGTTACCGTTGTAGATGAATTTTCTTACTATGGAAGCCGTGATATTTTCAATAGCTATAACGGCTATTTATACGCTGTTAAATTACTGCCTGATGGTACAATATCGCCCACAGGTGGATGGAGAAGTACAGTGAAAAGTGACTTTAGAACTACACCTTGCGTAGTAACTATGTCTGGTAAAATGTACAGGGCCGCCGACTCTCAATAGCCTGCTTAAATTCACTGTTCGTAGTTGGTAAATAAGACCAGGCAACGGCGGAAAACCTATCGCCCCGATGGAGCTTTTAAGACAGCACAATTTTTTTCTACCAATCTCAAATACCTACGGTATAAATGTGCATTTGCTTTTAGCTCCGTTAGGAGCGTAAGGTTGGTAGAGAAATAAAAGGCCCATGCCGCATTAAAGTTCCGTAAGAACTAAAGAGAAACGATGTGAGAGAAAATAAACAGTTGAGAAACCTGCCTGCTATTGTTGTTGGCCGGAGGTGCAACTGCGGCGGCGAGTGGGCTTATGTAATGCCAATAGTGAAAAAAAATTGGCTAATATTTTTCAGGCTCCCTTTTGGTATGCCTTATCCTGATTATAATTACCTCGCCAGGTGCAGCATAGTAAACAATCCGGTACCGTAGTATTTCAAAGTATAGAAATTTTTCGTCATTATTTTTTTTGTAAGGATCCTTGCGGTGAACCACCCGGTTATCTGCTAAACCATTAATCTTATTAAGAATAATTTCTTTAACATTATCAGCGTTTTGTTCAGACTCTTTGCGGATATATTTAATTGCTGCATTAAACTCACGTGCAGCACGTTTACCCCAGATTACTTTCCTTTTACCCATTACCAGCTTTTTGACATTTTAACCACCTCTTCATGGGTATACACTTCGCCACGTTTTATTTCTGCCATCGCTTCATCAATTTCTTTATTGTATTGGTCTATACTGATACGCCCGTCCTGTTCAATATCATCTTTTAAAAGCGCATACATTGCCTTAATTTTTTTGTCGTCGGCTACTTTCATATAGTCAGCTAATTTTTTACGGATAGCTACGGTTGTCATACAATTTCATTTTACACAAATTTACTTTTTTTTCTTATTTAAAAGAAGGTAGAGTTATTCATTGTTGGTTAATAAGACCAGGCAACAGCAGCAAAAAGGTGAGCACTCCAATTCGCCGCTGGTCAAAGCCCAAGCGGCAGTAATATATTAGCCCACGGCGGCAAGAGAAAAGTAACAGCGTCGAAACCTGGTTACTGGCGCACATATGCGGCTTGGCTTTTGTGTGTTTGCGTATCTGTGCCAATGCAAACTTTTGAAATTTAAGGGACTGGCAGCTTTATGTTGTAACAGTATTATTTGGCACAGATACGCCAGTGCTCATTTTCTAAGCAGCATATCTGCACCAGTGGGGGCAAGAGAGGGTTAGGCTAAGACATAAGTGGCGAAAAAACTCTAATAATTTCTGGGATTCCGTTTAGTATGCCTGACTCTGATTATACGAATTTCGTTTCTCACTACACGATAAGAAAGCCGGTAACGGTGTAATTCAAAAGCCCTGAAACTACCATCATTGTTTAATTTGTACTTATCAGGAGGAAATTTTCAGGATGTGTTGTAAGCACTCTTATTTCTGAGAGTATTTCGTCTTTAACTTTTTCTGCATTCTGCAAAGAGTCTTCCTGTATATATTCAATCGCTTTTATTAACTGGTTTAAAGCAGCTCTGTTCCACTTAATAATTAATTGCATGTTTTATTTTTTGCTGAAATATTTTACTACATCTTCATGCAGAATAAAATCACCAGCTTCTATTTCGGCATCGGCGTTTTCCAATTCGGTGGTATAGGCTTCAAGTGAGGGTGCTTTACCTGCTGCGGGTTTGCTTAAAAAATCTTTTAGCAATTTTATAAACGACTTTTTTTCCTGCTCGTTTAAGCGGGTAAAATAATTGTGCAATTCCTGTTCCTGTATGTCGGCCATAATAATTATTTTAAGCATTAAAGGTATAAAATAAATATTGGGTTATTTACTGTTACTGGCGCAGATATGCAGCGGAGATTTGTGTGCTGGCGTATCTGTGCCACATAAAAAGCTTTTAAATTAAAAAGAAGTGGCTGTTTTAAGTTGTAACAGTATTAGTGGGCACAGATAC
>JBBQLS010000046.1:0-20487 GCA_038328115.1 Chitinophagales bacterium | reverse complement strand
GAGCCTGGATTTCTTAGCCGATTACATTGTAAATACGCACCATAGTTATGTTAGGAAAACATTGCCCGAACTGGTAACCTATGCTACCAAAGTTGCCAGTGTACATGGTCAGCAGCACCCTGAATTATATAAAATTAAAAGCCTGGTGGATGAGGTGAATGAAGAACTATCTGGCCACATGGTAAAAGAAGAAAAGGTATTATTCCCTTATATCAAAACATTGGTATTGGCCAATACAAATGAGCAAATACCACAGGCTGCAGATTTCGGAACGGCTCAAAATTTAATAAACATGATGGAGATGGAACATGAGCTGGTTGGCAAAAATCTGGACGACATAAGACTGTTGTCAAAAAACTATACCTTACCCGAAGATGGTTGTGCTTCTTACAGCCTGTTGTATAAAATGCTGGATGAATTTGAAAATGACCTGCATTTACATGTTCACCTGGAGAACAATATTCTGTTTCCAAAAGCATTGGACCTTGAAAAAAATTAAATGACCACTTAATATGAAAGGAATATTCATTTCAGCCATAGCAGGCCTGCTTTTGGTAACTACGCAGACAGCCTGTAAACAAAGTAATTCCGCTTCACAATCAAATTCAGTATTTGCAGCACCCGGCAAAGAAAATCCTGACAAGTTAAAACATATTACAGAGGAATTGGTTGCGCCACCATACTTACCCAAATACGAACAAACTGTATCAGGCGATCCCGTGGTGGTTGATGTAAAATTAACCGTACAGGAAAAACAATTGGAAATTGAACCCGGTGTTAAAATATGGGCGCTCACATTTAATGGCTCTGTCCCAGGCCCAATGATTGTAGTTCATCAGAATGATTATGTTCAATTAACTCTTGTAAATCCTGCCACCAATACTTTAATGCACAATATCGACTTTCATGCTGCCACCGGGGCTATGGGAGGAGGAGATTTGACTTTAGTGAATCCTGGTGAGCAGGTTACGTTTCGATTCAAAGCAATAAAATCCGGCGTGTTTGTTTATCACTGTGCCCCGGGTGGTGTAATGGTTCCATTGCATGTAACTTCTGGTATGAACGGCGCTATTATGGTATTACCTCGTGAAGGATTGAAAGATGAGCATGGAAATTCGGTGCATTACGACAAAGCATTTTATATAGCCGAACAGGATTATTATGTACCAAAAGATGCTAATGGAAAATATAAAGAATATGAAAAACCTGCAGATGCATTTGACGATATCACTAAAGTTTTTAAAACGCTCACACCAACACATATTGTATTTAACGGCGTAACCGGCGCTCTTACCGGAAAAAATGCGCTTAAAGCAAATGTTGGCGATAAAGTTTTATTCATCACTTCCCAGGCAAACAGAGATACACGTATCCATTTAATTGGCGGTCACGCAGATCTTGTTTGGTTAGGCGGCTCCTTTAATGATAAGCCTGCAACAAATTATGAAACCTGGCCGGTGGCTGGTGGCTCTGCAGTTGCAGCTTTGTATCAATTCAGGCAGCCAGGTACGTATGCCTATCTGAATCATAATTTAATTGAGGCATTTGCTTTTGGTGCAGTAGCCCAGGTAAAAGTAGAAGGTAAATTGGATGATAATTTGATGAAACAAATGGAAAAACCTGGCACTATAAAATAGAAAACTTAAGTAACAAATTACTGATAATGAAAACAATCAATGCCGATACAAAAATTGCCACGCTGTTAAAAGAAAGCCCCGATGCACTGGAAGCCATCATCAGTATATCTCCCAGGTTCAATAAACTTCGAAACCCGCTTTTACGCAAACTGATGGCTGCCCGTACTTCCATCAATATGGCAAGTAAAGTAGGAGGATGTACGGTGAATGATTTTTTTAAAAAACTGGAACCGCTGGGTTTTACTATTGATAAAAGCAATGTTGCAGATGATAGTACTGAACAAAAGGATGTTCCGGAATTTGTACAAAAAATTACAGCAGCAGATATTATTGAGCTGGATGTTCGTACAGAAATAGAATCAGGAAAAGACCCGCTTAATTTAATTATGAAGGCGGTAAAGCCACTGCAGCCGGGGCAGGTGTTAAAATTAATAAATAGTTTTGAGCCTGTTCCACTTATACTGTTGCTTGAAAAACAGGGTTTTGAAACATACACCGAAACCATTAATGATAACCTGGTTCATACATTCTTTCATAAAAATCAGCGTATTCAAATTAAAGAAGCTGATACCAGTAAAGCAGGCGAGGGATGGGATGAAATGCTGCAACGGTTTACAGATAAAATGGAAACAGTTGATGTGCGCCACCTGGAAATGCCTTTGCCCATGCTTACGATACTGGATGCTTTAGATAAATTACCAGAAGAAAAAGCATTGTATGTAATACATAAACGAATCCCGGTTTTTTTGTTGCCGGAATTAACGGAACGCAAATTTGAATATCGTATTAAAGAAGTGGGAGATGGAGAAGTATATCTTTTAATATTCAGAACATAATATGTTTGCTTCTGCCACAAATACAACAGTAAAAAATACTTCTTATAAAGTGGTAATGCCATTTTATTTATACGCTGCTATATCATTTTTAGCAGCCACTGTTTTTTTACTTACTTCAACCGAAGCTTTTACCGGTCATTATTTTCAGCCGCATATTTTAGCTATTACGCATACCATGGCATTGGGTTGGGGTACTATGATTATTCTGGGAGCAAGCCACCAGTTGGTGCCGGTTTTAATTGAATCAAAACTGTACAGTAATATATTGGCATACACTTCCTTCATCCTTGCCGCCGTAGGGATACCCTTGCTGATTTATGGTTTTTATATTTTTGATATGGGCTGGCCTGCACAATTTGGAGGATGGTTTGTGGTATTGGCAATACTTTCCTATCTCATTAATATAGCTATCAGTATGGTAAAAAGTAAAAGTGAAAGTATTCATGCAGTGTTTGTTTTTACGGCAACTATCTGGTTGTTTTTAACTGCCATTTTAGGTCTGGCCCAGGTGTATAATTTTACTGAGCTGATATTGCCGGCAGGTTCTTTGCATTATCTTACTTTACATGCACATGCTGGTATTATTGGCTGGTTTTTATTATTGATAATGGGTATTGCTTCCCGTTTGATACCTATGTTTTTAATTTCAAAATACAGCAATGTTAAATTGCTGAGGTGGATATATGCATTAGTGAATTTGGCATTGCTTTTATTTGTGGTATTATTTCTTTATCCGGGTAATAAAGCCTTACTGTTCATTCCAGTAATAACAATATTCATTGCCATAAGTCTGTTTATTTACTATTGCTACTGTGCTTACCAGCAAAGAATAAGAAAACAAGTAGATGAACAAATAAAATTATCCTTGCTTTCTGTTTTAATGCTGCTGCTTCCGGTGTTGCTTTTAATCATTGTAATTGTATTTTTAATCAGTGTATCCGGAGAGCAAGTAAACCTTATCCTTTCTTATGGGTTTCTTATTTTTTTCGGATGGATAACTGCCATCATCCTGGGCATGACTTTTAAAACACTTCCTTTTATTGTATGGAACAAAGTTTATCATCATCGCTCCGGACTTGGTAAAACACCCAATCCTAAAGATTTATTCAGTAACAGCATTTTTAAAGTAATGGCAATTATTTATATTCCCGGGTTTATAATATTTGCAACAGGAATTTTATTCAGCACCACTACGCTGTTAAAGACAGGTGCAATTTTATTATTGTTAACAGCCGTTTTGTACAATTGGAATATTTTGAAAGTATTTATGCATAAACCGAAACAGTTATGAATGTAATTACCAATAACAATATCAAATGTACGGTGGCCCTGGCTGCGCTTCAAAATGTGATGGATCCCGAAATTGGTCTTAATGTAGTGGACCTGGGTTTGATATATCAATTGGATTTTGATGAAGATAAAAAGAAGATTTTTTGCAGTATGACGTTGACAACTCAATTTTGTCCCATGGGCGAATCTATTACTGACGGAGTAAGAAATGCATTGCAGAATATATTTAATGATGATACCATTGAAGTGGAATTAACATTTGACCCGGCATGGAATTATGAAATGATTTCGGAAGAGGGGAAAGAATTTTTAAATAGATAATTATGCTCAGCCTTACCTGCAAAACAGCTATTAAAGCAGTTATATACCTGGCTTCTAAATTCGAATCGGGCGAAAAGACCGGTATTAAAGAAATAGCGGAATACATAGATGCCAGCGAACATACTGTTGGAAAATTATTACAAACCCTCGTAAAGGAGAATTTGATTAACAGTTCCAAGGGTCCAACAGGCGGTTTTTACATTGATGCTAAACAAAGACTTCAGCCAATTATTAATATTGTTTATGCAATAGATGGCAATGAAGTATTTAATCAATGTGGTTTAGGATTAAGTAAATGTTCTGCTACACACCCTTGCCCAATTCATAATGATTACAAGGCTGTGAGGGATCTTTTCGAAAGTGTATGCCGGAATAAAAAGATAAGCGATCTGTATGGTTCTGTAAATACAGGCGTGGCATATTTAGTTGGATGATCAAGTATTTGTTTTGGAATGTGTTTAATTTTTTTTATTGCTTATGTAAGCATCCCCGCCAACAATATCATCGGCAAGTTGCTGAATGGTTTTGGTTTCAAATAAACTGATTAGTTGCTGTTTTATAGTTTTGTATTGGTTATGCATGGGGCAGGGTTTAACCTCAGAACATTTATTCAGGCCCAGCACACATTTATCCAGTATTTCACTTTCTCCCATGGCTATCAATACAGCCCTTACTGGTAATTTCTTTGCTTTTTCTGTAATGTAGAATCCGCCATTGGGACCCCGTACCGAACTGATTACTTTGTTGTTTCCGGTAAGTGATTGCAGGATTTTTGCCGTAAAGGATTTTGGCGAATCAATGGCTTTGGCAATAGCATCTATACCTAGTTTATTTTCTTCAGAGCTTTTTTGGGCAATGTAAATGGTGGCCCTTAACGCATATTCTGTTGCTTTTGAAAACATAGTGTTTAATATATTGGAAAGCTACTGATTTTTAAGTTAACGGTTAAAGTTTTACTGTAAAAGTATTTGTCCATTCAGTATACGAATCTTTTGTTTCAAACAATTTTAAATGAGTAAGCCTGATGTTTTCCGGAAGTTTTTTCTTTACCAGATTTCTGATGTAGATCAACAAATTCTCTGCAGTTGGTTCTGCTTCAAAAATAATCAGGTTTTCTGCAGATGAAAATGAATTATTCTCACTCAGGAATTCTTTTGATAAAAGCAGGTGATGGTCCAGATTTTTAATAACCGATTCTGTAACCAGATTTTTGATTTCCTTAAAGTCAATCAAAAACCCCGGTGCAGGAATATAATCTGTTTCGTTGGTTACAGAACTTACGGAGACATGAAGCTGATACGAATGCCCATGTATATTTTTACAGGCACCCGAGTATCCATGTATGGCATGGGCCATTTCAAAATGAAATATTTTTGTAACTGATATCATATTCTATATTGTAAAAGTTGATATTAATCCATTGCAAAAATGCCTGAGACTTTTTCTTCAGCAGTATCTTCTTTCAGGAACAATTTTTTAAACTGACAAATAACCTGGTTTCTTATCAATGGAAATAAAATAAAGTAGAAACCGGTTATCAATGAAATACCCGATACGAAAAACAGGATGAAATATGGCCTTAGTTGCAACATCATGGTGCCAAAGGGAATCTTTACATCATTCATCTGCCATTTTGCTTTTAGTACGCCAGCAATAATCAAGCTTATCCAAAAGATTAATAAGGAAAGGTTAGCTGTGTAATATCCACGGTTTATCCATTTAATGCTTTTAGTTAGTGGAACACAACTGTCTTTTAAAATATCAAAAGCTATAGCGAGTAAAAGAAAACTGTTGATGCCGATTGTAGCACCCATGGTATGCGCCACAGTGATATGTGTGCCGTGGGTATATACATTAATGGCCGGTATCGACATGGCTATGGCAAGGATTAATGTAAGAAAAATCCAGATGTCGGCAGCCATTAAAAAACGGTAAGCTGTTTGGTTATAATGTTTGCGGGCAGTACTTACAGATGATTTCCATTGCCAGATGATTCTGCCTAAAATAAATAACTCTGTCATGCTTACTGCATAACTGATATGTTTTACAAAAGGGTACGTGGGCAGCGTGTAAATATGATGTCCCCAGTTAAACATCAGGTTAAATAAGCCTGTAAAGTAAAGTACAAAAGCAATAGGTGCGTGACTGTATTTTTTGCTACCGCTTATTTTTTCCATCAGGAAGATACTGCTGCCATAGATGAGCATGTTCCATGAACCTACCATGGAGCCATATGATTTCCATTGCACCGTCATATCGTTCACTACATTGTTTCTAAAATAAGGAAACAGCCATAAATACGATTCCATAAACGTGAACAAGAAGAAGAACAAACCTGTTAACCACATCCATACATAAACAGGTAAATTTTTAAAACTGCTCAGCGATTTAATAAAATTGAGGATGAAGAGTATCCATCCTATGGCGATAGGTAATGCAAATACAGGGTGAAATTCCCAATATTCTCTGCCGCCAAAAATACCAAAACAATAGGAGACAAGTATGGCAAATACGGAAATGCTGAAAATGGCAAACTGGATTTTGAGCAGTAAAGGTGAGAATATTTTTTTGCCGCTGTACTGCTGTAAATAAGTGAATACAGAACCGATTGCTGCAAAGATTATCCAGAAAACAACTGATGAAACATGCAGCGGCCGTATTTTTTCAAACGAAAGGTATTGTTTTATAAAATCCGGCACCAGGTATTGGAAAGCACCGGTTAAACCAAACAACATACCCATGGCCAGCAGTAAAAGCCCTGCAAGAATAAATAATTTAGAAGTACTGAGCTTATTATTGTTTAATGGTTCCATCATAGTTTAGTGTAAAAGTTTTGGGGTCAGCCTTGCCTGAAGCATCAATGTCTTTCAAAAAAGAAAGAAGTGAACCGGTTTCCTCATCGCTCAAATGAAATTGAGGCATAGCCCCTGTCCCTGTTTTCAAAAAAGCTTTTATGTATTCTTGTCCTTTCAAAGAATAAGCATTCGTCAGATCGGGACCCAGGTAACCACCCAGCCCATACACCTGGTGACATGCATTACAATTATATTTCTGCCAAACCAGTTTACCGGCATCTTCATTCTTTTTTGCCGAATTGTAGTTTACAGGCAGATCGGTATACAGGAAAGCAGTATAACTTAAGAATGCAACCAAAAGAAATAATAATATAAATAGCTTTTGCCTGTTGGCAGTCATAAAAAATAAATTATCAATAAATAAAGACAAAGTTATCTTTTAATATTATCTTTGCCCAATAATTTTATCCAATGCGGCACCGGTTTAAGAAAATTATTTTAAGAAATCCCGATGATTCCGGATTTATACTAAAGAAAGAATATTTCAGTTTTTCGTTGCTTAACCGGCTTCAAAGCTGGCAGCTATTTATAAACACACATATCCTGTGGCGCTTACAGTATTTAAACGAAAGGGTATTTAATAAAACTGAGAAAGAAAATATTCCTTATGAAAAATCATTTGCTTATGAGAAACCACTGCTGTATTCCTGTTCCGGTTGCTCCAGCGCAGCGCAGATGGCAAATTACCTGGCTGTGCAGTTAGACAGAAGGGGCCTTGCTGAAATGTCGTGTATTGTTGGCGTGGGCGGCAATGTTAAAAAACTGGTACGTATTGCATCGTCGGGCAGGAAGATTATTACTATTGATGGTTGCCCGTTGGCATGTTCAAAAGCATGCCTGGGCAACCATTCAATAAAATCTGATCAGCATTTTGAATTAACGGGTATGGGAGTTAAAAAAATAGATCATGTTGACTTTGACGTACAACAGGCAAGTGAAATTCTGCAGCTTGTTGAAAGCAGGATAAGGAGAGATAAACGGACTAATAGTGTAGCCTGCTGAGTGAAACATGCAGCTATGGCTGTTGTACCAGCTTTTTAATGGTAGAGATGGTTTGTGCATGATCGGCAACCAATCCTTTTTATGAAATAGCAACCTGTCTTGCTTGTCCAACTCCGGGACAATATTATCAGCCTTCTGTATTATAAATCTATTTAAAATCAGCAGGCACTACAACGTTTTTACACTGTGTAACATTAAATATTTTACAATTAAAGATAAATATATCCTTAATAGGTATATTTGCCCACTCAATTTGTTTTATGAAAGATAAAAATTTTATAAGCTATCTGCTTAATCCAAAAAACTGGTGGGCACCATTATCAATCATTTTCACGATCAGTATTGCCGGGGTAATTATGATTGCTGTTCATACCTACACCGAAGCACCACCCATTCCAAATTATATATCTTCAAAAAATGAGACCGTTTTTTCGAAAGAAGATGTGTTAAATGGGCAAGCTGTTTTTCAGAAATATGCGTTAATGGAATATGGCAGCATGTTTGGAGATGGCGCCAACCGGGGGCCGGATTTTACAGCCGAAGCCTTACATATGGTATCTGAATACATGAATCATTTTTACCTGAGTAATTTAGAGAACCAACCCAATGCCAGTCTGCTTAAACAAGGTGTACAGGAACAGGTTAAAGAAGAAATAAAAACGAATCGTTATCAATCATCGGATAATAGTGTAGCTCTTTCTGATGCCCAGGTTTTTGCCCTTAATGAGTTGATAAAATACTATACAGAAAAGTTTACTAATTCTTCATCGGCAGGTGCTTTTAAACCTGCTGGTTATATTGTCAATAAGGAAGAAATAAGATCTCTTACGGCATTTTTTTATTGGGGATCCTGGGTTTGTGGCGTAGAAAGACCCGGAGAACAATACAGCTATACGCACAACTGGCCTTATGATCCTTATGCTGGTAATTCACCTAGTTCGGCAGTTATTATTTGGAGCATAATTGGCTCACTGGCTTTAATTTTCGGCCTGGGGTTGGTGCTGTATTATCATGGCAAACTTGAGAAACTGGACGACGAAGCTTATACAGGCAAGGCACAGTTATTTATGACAAAGGATGAGATTCAAAAATTTCAACCAAATGCAATACAAAGAGCGACCTACAAATATTTTTATGTAGCTATTTTACTCTTTGCCATTCAGGTTTTGGCGGGAATTTTGACAGTGCATGATTTTGTAGGCCTCGTCAATTTTTTTGGATTTAATATTTCTGAATTACTGCCTATAACGGTAACCCGAAGCTGGCATGTTCAGTTATCGTTGTTATGGATATCTGCCTGTTGGATTGGTGCTTCTTTTTTTATGATGTCTTTAGTATCACCCAAGCAGCCCAAATCTCAGGTTAAGCTCATTAATACTATTTTCTGGCTTACCGTTTTATTAGTAGGAGGTTCTTTTGCTGGTATTTTCCTGGGGCCCAAAGGAATTATTGGTAAAAATTGGTATTGGCTTGGCCACCAGGGTTGGGAATATGTGGAATTGGGAAAATTATGGCAGATTTTACTTGCCATTGTATTTATCATCTGGGCTTTTGCTTTATACCGGGGCATTAAGCCGGTAATGAAATTGAAACAACCCTGGGCCTTGCCTAATTGGTTAGTGTACACTACTTTCAGCATCATTATTTTATTTATTTCGGGCTTTATTGCTACACCGAAAACTAATTTTGTAATTGCCGATTTCTGGCGTTGGATGGTGGTGCACATGTGGGCAGAAGCCTTCTTTGAGGTATTTACCACAGTATTAATTGGCTATTTTATGGTATTGATGGGATTGGTAAGCAGGCAGGCTGCTATTCGGGTTATCTACCTGGCTACTTTGCTTTTTTTAGGTTCAGGATTGTTGGGTATTTCTCATAATTTTTACTGGAATGGGAAACCGGTTTTTACCATGGCCCTGGGCTCGGTGTTTTCAACCTTACAGGTAATTCCATTGGTATTACTAACACTGGAGGCATGGCGTTTTAGCAAGCTACCCCGCGTATTGGAGAACGGTAATGGAGCCGATAATGATATGAATAAAAAGTTTGGGTTTTCTGAAATATTCATGTTTTTGGTGGCCGTAAATTTCTGGAACTTTTTTGGAGCAGGGGTACTTGGATTTATCATTAATCTTCCAATAGCAAATTATTATGAACATGGAACTTATTTAACAGTTAACCACGGTCATGCAGCGCTAATGGGTGTTTATGGTAATCTTGCTTTAGCCGCAATATTATTTTGTTGCCAGTTATTGTTTAAAACCGAATACTGGAAACCACGTGTTATTAAAATTGCATTTTGGTCGGTAAATGCCGGGTTATTGCTTATGGTATTTCTTGATCTGTTTCCTGCTGGTATCTATCAGTTTAATGCAGTTGTAGAAAATGGATTGTGGTATGCAAGGAGTAGTACATTTATTGAAGGAAAAGGATTTCAAACCTTAACCTGGATGCGAATAGTGGGAGGGTCTTTATTTACGGTGGGAGGGGTCATCCCGCTGGTTTGGTTTATTATAAAAGGTAACAGAAAATTAAAACCTGTTGAAGGGAATTGAAAATGAGCATGATTAAGGCACAAACATATAAAATTCCCTCAGAGTCAGCAATCATTAAGACGGAAGTGGTTTGCCCTAACGATACTAATCCCATGGGAATATTGCAAGGAGGTCGCTTGGTTGAATGGATGGATATTGCTGCGGCTATCTGTGCTCAGACACATTCGGAGAAAATTTGTGTTACAGCTTCCATAATGCATGTTGATTTTAAAGTAGCAGCTAAAATCGGGGATATTATTTCAGTTAAAGCAAAGATCACAAGGTCATTCAGCACTTCAATGGAAATATATGTACAGTCCTATGCCCGTAATGTGCTTGAAGGAAAGAATAAGCTAATTAGTGAAGCTTATTTTACGTTCGTGGCACTCAACGAAAATGAAGGAGTTACTCCTGTTATTCCGGTGAAACCGGTTACTTCATTAGAAAAGAGACAATATCGTTCGGCAATAGAAAGAAAGCAAAGCCGATTGAAAACATGAAAAAACTAAGGTGGAAGCAGAAATGATGAAAGCGAAAATGGAATTGTTATCACCCGCAGGAAACTTTGCCTGCTTACAGGTGTCCATGGTTTTTGGCAAGCAATAATTTAAAACCAAAATAGGAATTTAACAGTTATGAAGTTTTTCTCCAAAGATAAAAAAACAGCATTTGAAGCCAAAGAGGCCGCCCAGTGGATCGCATTTGGGCCTGTAATATTTCAGGTGGCACGTGTGCTGCGGAATAGCGGTATTTTAAAACTGATTAAAGACAGCGATAGTGGAGGATTAACCAATGAAGAAATTGCTCAAAAACTAAGTATTTCAAATTATGGTGTAAGGGTTTTGCTGGAGTCGGGGCTTGGCCTTGGGCTGGTTTTGGTAAATGATGAAAAATATACTTTGGGTAAAATTGGTTATTTTATTCTGCAGGATTCTCTTACAAGAACCAATATGGATTTTGTACATGATGTAAATTATAAAGCACTTTTTTATTTAGATGAAAGTATTGAAAAGGGTAAGGCGGTTGGGCTAAAAGAATTTGGCGACTGGCCAACCATTTACGATGGGCTTTCTCAATTACCGCCGCAAGTACAAAAAAGCTGGTTCAGTTTCGATCATTATTTTTCTGATGATGCTTTTCCTTTGGTTTTACCCATTGTATACAATGGCAGTATAAAAAACGTGCTCGACATTGGTGGTAATACAGGCAAATGGGCTATTGCATCTGTCAATTATTCGCCTGAGGTTCATGTTACAATTATGGATTTGCCGGGGTTGTTAAATATGGCAAAGCAAAGAATAGCAGCGTTGGAACTGGATGAAAAGATATCGTTTGTAACAGGCAATGTACTGGAAAAGGATACTAAAATACCCAGCGGCTTTGATGTTATATGGATGAGCCAATTCCTGGATTGCTTCTCAGAGGAACAAATAGTTTCTGTTTTAAAGAAATGCTATGAAGCGATGGATAAAGACGGATGTTTATTTATACTAGAACCATTTTGGGACAGGCAAAAATTTGAGACGGCTTCCTTCTGTTTGCAGCAAACATCATTATATTTTACAGTAATGGCCAATGGCAACAGCCAGATGTACAGTGCTCAGGTGTTTTTTAAGTGTGTAGAAGATGCAGGCTTTGAAATTACAGAACAAACAGATCATATTGGCCTTAGCCAAACACTAATAAAATGTAAAAAAATAAAATCAATTTAACATGAAAAAAGAACAAGTTGATGTACTCGTAATTGGCGCAGGCCCGTCAGGCACTGTAGCAGCCTCCATTATTAATAAAGCAGGCTTTAAAGTAAAAATTGTTGAAAAAGTAAAATTTCCACGCTTTGTAATTGGCGAAAGTTTATTGCCGCGTTGTATGGAAGCGCTGGAGGAAGCCGGCTTCCTTGAAGCAGTGAAGGCTTACGGATTTCAGGAAAAGAATGGCGCCAAGTTTGTAAAGAATGGAAAGATATGCGATTTTAATTTCAGCGACCAGTTTACGGCAGGCTGGGGTTGGACCTGGCAGGTGCAACGTGCCGACTTTGATAAGATACTGGCAGACGAATTGGAGAAAATGGGCGTACCGGTTAGTTATGAAACCGCAGTAACCGATATAAAATTCAACGGATCTGATTCCGTAACAACGATTGTTGACGGCGCAGGCAACGCATCGCTGGTTGAAGCAAAATTTATTATAGATGGAAGCGGTTACGGAAGGGTTATACCACGTTTATTTAATATGGACGTACCATCAACCCTGCCTCCACGAAAAACTTTGTTTACACATGTGGTGGATACAAACCGCTCTATGGATGAAGAGCCAAACCGCATCACTATCATTGTGCATCAAAAAGAAGTATGGATATGGGTAATACCATTCTCAAACGGAACTACATCTGTTGGGTTTGTTGGCAGTCCCGAATTCTTTGATGCAACAAAAGGTGCTCCTGAAGAACAACTGAGGGTATTATTGGCATCCGAGCCGTATCTGCGTGAACGAATGAAAGAGGTTGAATTTATTTTTGAACCAAAAACTATTGAATCCTATTCAATAAGTATAACAAAATTATACGGTGATGGCTTTGTGTTAACAGGTAATGCAACTGAATTTTTAGATCCTGTTTTTTCATCCGGTGTTACACTTGCAGCCGTATCAAGCCAGGTTGCAGCGCATTTGGTTATTAAAAAATTAAAAGGCGAAAACGTAGATTGGGATAAAGAATATTCCGATGTGCTGATGCAGGGTGTTGAAACTTTCCGCTCTTATGTATTGGCCTGGTACGATGGAACATTAGAAACTATTTTCTTTGCCGATAACCCGGTACCCGAAATAAAAAGTATGATGTGCTCTGTACTGGCAGGATATGTGTGGGATACCAAAAACCCATATGTAAAAGATCATAAAACAGCTTTAGTAAAACTTTCAAAGATGATCAGGGCAAGAGATGTATTAAATACTTAAGCAAACTAATGTAATTAAAGTACAACAGCTCAATGTATCAGGTGAAAAAAGAAAGCTGTATCACAGCTTAATGTTCTGAAAAAATTAATAAACTAATATGAAAATCAATATCCTGAAATTTATGGAAAATCAGACCTGTGCAACCATTTGTTGTACTGATGAAAAAGCCAACCCCTATTGTTTTAGTTGTTATTATGTATTTGATTCAGAAAACGGACTAATGTATTTTAAATCATCTGCAGAAACCGAGCATGCACAACTATTACAGAAGAATCGGATGATATCCGGTACCGTGTTACCTGATAGACTAAATAAATTGATTGTTAAAGGTGTCCAGTTACAAGGTGTAGTTCTAAGTGCAGATGGAATAATGACAACAGGCGCATCTATGTTTTATCATAAAAAAATGCCATTCGCAGTTGCTATGAAAGGGATTGTTTTCACTATCCGGATTGATCGAATAAAAATGACAGATAGCAGCCGTGTATTTGGAACGAAACTTTACTGGGAAAGAGAAAAATCAAAGACAGTAAAACCAACATTAGATAATAAAGATATTAACCTTAACTAAAAAAATAAGATGAAAAAAGTAAAAGTGCTATGTATAATGTTTGCCATTTCGCTGGCAACATTGTCTGTTTATGCGCAGGAGGCCAAGTGGCAGCAGATGGAAAATTTTCATGCCGTGATGAGTGTAACATTTCACCCGGCCGACGATGGTAACCTAAAGCCTTTAAAAGAAAAATCCGGTGATCTGCTGACTGCTGCAAGGGCCTGGCAAGAAGGAGCGGTGCCACAAGGGTTTAATGCCACTCTAACCGGGCCCATTTTAAAACGACTGGTAAAACAATGCAACAGCATTAATAAGGCAGTGGCATCCGGTAAATCCGATGCAGCGTTAAAAAAGATGATAAAGGAAGCACATGAAATATTTCATGAAATAAAAGAAAAATGCTTGCAACCCAATATAAAAGAATAAATGGCAGGCTAATAAAAAAAGATAAAAGTATCCTTAAATATGGCTAACTTTGCTTGTGCGAAAACTTATCTTTTGCTGATGAAGCATTATTGGTTTTCATTTTTATTTGATAATATTTTAAAGCGTTCAATTACTCCTCTTTTATCTTATGTATTATTCTCCCGTTCATAAATTCCATATTCCCGTAATGGGGCTGGCATATACCATCGATAGTCCAATTAAAGTTGCCCGTTTTGGCATTGCATCAGTAATATCAATTGTTGAAAACAGGTTGATTGAAATGATGCGTAAACATTATTATCCCACTGTTAACAGGGAGTATTTTCCCATTACTACTCATGAAGAAGATTTCAGGGCAAGGCGTATTACAGATTACCTGAACCTTGTTCAGGAAATTGTAGCGGCTCAGGTGGAAAAATTAAAGCAGGCTGCATTTGAAACCGGATCAGAAATCGTAAAGTATTTTGAGATGCTGCCGGATGATAGTAACCTTAAGCAATTCTATCTGAAGATGACAGAAACAAAGGGATTAGCTGAAAAACAGAGGATGCAGGATTATTTGCGAGCACAGGTTCGCCCCGGTAGCATTGATGTAAACATTATGACTAAAACCGACCGGGAGAATTATAATAAAGCCGGGGAATTAATTGAAGATGGATCAGATGCTGTTGCTGCACTGAGAGGTTATGCAAACTCTAATCTGGAGAACTCATCGGTGATTTTTTCTGCAGGAACCAATCTCCGGCTATTTAATTATCTCGAGAGCTGTAAAACACTTCAGGTGAATGAAGATGGAGGGTTTACAAAGAAGGTTGTTATTAAAGTAAGCGATTACCGCTCGGCACTGATACAAGGGAAGTACCTGGCTAAAAAAGGTATTTGGGTTAGTGAATTCAGGATCGAATCGGGGCTTAATTGCGGCGGACATGCATTTGCAACAGAAGGTTATTTACTGGGGCCGATACTGGAAGAGTTTAAAACTAAAAAGCAGGAATTGATAGACAGTCTTTTTGAAATCTTCAACAAAACCGTGTTTCAAAAACTTAGCAGAAAATTTAAATATCCGCCAGCGATAATATTTTCTGTACAGGGAGGGATTGGAACGCATGAAGAAGATGAGCTACTGCATGACTATTTTGAGATGAACAGCACAGGATGGGGTACCCCTTTCTTATTAGTACCAGAAGCAACCACAGTTGATGAAGAAACGCTTAAACTTTTATGTGCTGCAAAAAAGGAGGATGTAGTACTCAGCCGTACATCGCCTTTTGGAGTCCGGTTTCATTATCTTAAAGGCACCAGTGCCGAAAAAGAAAAACTGGCACGAATTACGAAAGGCAGGCCTGGAAGTCCCTGTACCGAAAAGCACCTGGCATTTAATACAGAATTTACTGAACAGCCCATCTGCACTGCATCACGACAGTATCAAAAACTAAAGATTAATCAGTTGCAGTCTCTTGATCTGCCGGAAAAAATATATGAAAAACAGTTAGGCGAAGTATTGGATAAGGAATGTTTATGCATAGGACTTAGCAATGCTGCCGCCATTAATTATTCCGAAACCATGATTAAGAATTTAAATGCGGTAACAGTTTGTCCGGGCCCAAACATTGTAAATTTTTCCAGGGTCGTATCGCTTCAAACAATGGTTGACCATATTTATGGGAGAGAAAATATTTTGTGTAATCCGGAGCGGCCAAACATGTTTATCACCGAATTGCTGTTGTACATAAATTACCTGAAGGAAAAACTGGAAGAAGGGTATGGTACCGATGAGTTTAACAAGCAGAAAAAATATTTCACCGGGTTTTATAAGAATCTGGTAAAAGGAATTTCCTATTACTATCAGCTTACGTCCTTAACCAATATTGATGAAAAACAATTTACACATGAATTGAGTAGTGCGGAACTGGAACTTGAATTGCTGCTTTTCCAGTATCCTTTTTTAGCCGAAGAAAAAACCGCTTGATGATTTATCAACCGGTTTTTTCTTTTTCCTTTAACTTGATTTAAAGTTTCTCAAATTTTGCCTGGAAGAAACGCAAGTATTTTGGTTCGTAAACCATTTTCAATCCTTTTATTTTATTTCTCTGTTCATACACCCTTGCTGCCGATTCGGCAATCACATCCATATGTGCCTGTGTGTACACCCGGCGAGGAATGGTAAACCTTACGAGTTCCAGTTTGGGATAATAATTTTCGCCGTTGGCTTTTCTGCCGGCTGATACAACACCTCTTTCCATTGTACGCACGCCCGAGTCGAGATAGATTTCTGCTGCCAGGGTTTGAGCCGGATAATTTTCCTGCGGGATATGAGGCAAAAACTTTTTTGCATCCACAAAAATACCATGGCCGCCAATGGGCGTTACGATTGGAATACCATAGTCCATCATTTTCTCTCCCAGGTAAATAACCTGTCCAACCCTTGCCTTGATGTGATTATCATTAACGCTTTCGCCAATACCAATGGCCATGGCTTCCATATCTCTTCCGGCCAAACCGCCGTATGTATGCAATCCTTCATACACCACTACCATGTTCCTGGCTTCTTCAAAAACATCCCAATCGTTTACCGCCAGAAAACCACCAATATTTACCAGTGCATCTTTTTTTGCACTCATCGTTGCGCCATCAGTATAGCCGTTTATTTCCCTTACAATTTCTTTAATTGTTTTGTTTGCGTATCCTTTTTCCCTCTGCTGAATAAAATAGGCATTCTCAGCCACCCTGGTCATGTCATGAATGATCCGGATCTTATATTTTTTTGTAAGCGCTCTCAGCTCTTTTAAATTTTTCATGCTGATTGGCTGCCCGCCGGCCATATTTACACTGGTGGCCATACTTACATAGGGTATCTTTTCTGCACCGTGTTTTTTTATAAGTCTCTCCAGTTTATCAAGGTCAACATTTCCTTTAAAGGGGAAATCATTTTCGGGATCGTGGGCTTCATCAATAATAACGTCTTCAAATTTTCCCCCGGCCAGCTCCTGGTGCAGACGTGTGGTTGTGAAATACATATTGCCCGGGATGATATCGCCTTTCTTAATTAATATTTTTGAAAGAATATTTTCGGCTCCACGGCCCTGGTGGGTTGGTATCAGGTATTTATATCCATAAACGTCCTGCACTACTTTTTCCAGGTGATAAAAATTACGGCTACCTGCATAGGCTTCATCACCCATCATCATGCCGGCCCACTGGCGGTCGCTCATGGCAGATGTACCACTGTCTGTAAGCAGGTCAATATATACATCTTCCGATTTTAACAGGAAAGTATTGTAACCTGCTTCTTTCATGGCTTTTTTGCGTTGGGCGGGGCTGGTCATTTTCAATAACTCAACCATTTTTATTTTGTAAGGTTCGGCCCAACTGTGTTTTATATTTCTCATACTGTTGATTTTATTTTTATTGAATGGATTTTAATCTGGCAGTAAAATGCCTGAGTGTTGGGGCTTCTTCTATAATAGTTAACCCCTTAATGTCATCACGTTTATTAAATACTTCAATGATCACTTCAGCTACATAGTCAATATGGCTTTGTGTGTACACACGGCGGGGAATGGCCAAACGAACCAGTTCCAGTGCAGCGGGAATAAGTGTTCCCTGTTCATCGTATTTACCAAACATCAATGAGCCTATTTCTACACTGCGTATGCCACCATGTTCGTACAAGGCACCTACCAAAGCCTGTCCGGGATATTGATCAACGGGAATCTGTGGTAAAAATTCATCAGCAACCAGATATACGGCATGGCCGCCTGCAGGCTGCATTACAGGTACACCGGCAGCAATCAGTTTATTGGTAAGGTATTCAATACTGCGGATGCGGTATTGCAGGTAATGTTCGTCCATCACTTCGTTTAATCCAATGGCAATGGCTTCCAGGTCTCTGCCGGCAAGTCCGCCATATGTTGGAAAACCCTCAGTCATGATCAACAGGTTACGGCATTGCTTTGCCAATGCTTCATTATGCATTGCTAAAAAGCCGCCAATATTTGCAAAGGCATCTTTCTTGGCACTCATGGTGCAACCATCGGCATAAGAAAAAAGTTCTTTAACAATTTCAGGAATTGTTTTATTTGCATAACCTTCTTCACGCAGTTTAATGAACCAGGCATTCTCAGCAAAACGGCAGGCATCAATAAACAAAGGAATATTGTTTGCTACGCAGATCTTTTTTACGTCTTTTATGTTTTGCATGCTCACCGGTTGACCACCACCGGAATTGTTGGTGACGGTGATCATGCAAAGGGGAATATTAGCAGCACCATACTGTTCGATAAAACTTTGTAGGGTATCAATATCCATATTCCCTTTAAAGGGAGCAGGGACGGTGGGATGTTTGCCTGCTTCACAGATTAGATCAACACCCTTAGCTCCTGAGAATTCAATATTGGCCCTGGTGGTATCAAACAGGGTATTGCTTACTATATATTTACCACTGCCACCGAGGATACTGAAGAGTATCTTCTCTGCGGCTCTTCCCTGGTGGGCAGGTATTACAATGGGCATTCCGGTAATGTCCTGTATCGTTTTTTCAAAACGAAAAAAACTGGGACTGCCTGCGTAGGACTCATCACCCTGCATAATACCGGCCCACTGGTTGCTGCTCATGGCACTGGTGCCACTGTCGGTTAATAAGTCAATTAACACATCAGTGGAATGAATGAGGAATGGATTGTAAAAAGCTTTTTCTAAAATTAATTTACGTTCTGCTGCCGTGTTAAAGTAGATTGGTTCAACAGATTTTATACGGAAAGGCTCTATGATGGTATGCATATGATTAATGGTTGGATAAATAAATCAGTTAATAGAATATTCCCCCAAAAGGGTGAACGGAATATTCATGAAGGGCGGCTGATAATATTTTTCCAGAGTTGCATACTGCAAAATTAGATTTACAGGGCCAGATACAAAATGAGTTTAATCATAGGAATGGAGAACAATATTCATAATCAGGCAGAAATAACTTCTTCTGCTGGTTTATTATTGAAGATTTCCTTTCCGTTAAAACTGATCTGCCAGGTAACCGGGATAGCTTTTTTCAGCATACTGCTAACCCCGCAATATTTTTCCTGCGAATCTGTCACCGCTTTTAATGCTGCTTCTTTTGATGTTTCATTTCCTTTAAAATTATATACAATATGGATTGATATATATTGTATAGGAGCCTGCTTACTTAGTTCTCCTGTTACAGTCATACTCAAATCGTCAACAGGGTTATTTGATTTTCGGAGCAACGCCACAATGTCCATTCCGGTGCATCCGGAGAGCGCAGCCAGCACGAAGGGTTTGGGTATTGGTGCAGTGTCTTCTCCTCCTGATCTTTCCGGAGCATCCATTACAACGGTGTGTCCGTTTATTAATGCATTAAACTGCATTTTACCCATCCATTGTGTTTCTATTTCATGATTTGCCATCTTGTTATTTTTTATTGTTGTTAATAAGGCAAAACTAAGATGAGGATGGCTTTTGCTTTGTAACTTAAATCACATACCAGCTTAAATTTGACATGATGTTCGTCATGTCTTATAAATACCAATCCTTTTCTTCCGTTAATTTCTTTTACGGTTGAAAAGGATTGTGCTGTTATTTTAAAACAGTATTATAGGACTTGGGCTAGTAAAGCGAAAATACTTTTGTTTAGTTCAACTGCGCTTGCTAGTTCATCATTTTCTCTGCCTGCGGAAACAACAAATTATTTTCCAGATGAACGTGCTTATGCAAGTCTTCTTCAAATTCTTTCAACTCTGCCAAACTAACCCTGAAAGTTGTACAGGCATCAGCAGGAGGGGTATCATTGTTTGTAAGTTAACGAATCTTATATAGCAAATCTCCTGCGTGATCATGTTCCAGTTCCATCACGGGTATTGGGGCGCTGATATATCCATCGCTCAAATTACTACTATGATTTGTACTGTACAATGCCTCTACTTCTTTAACCCTGATTTTGCAGTTGAAATCGTAGCGAGGGTTTCAAATACAAAACAGATAAGGGTTTCAGGTTATTTTTTGGATGAAAGAATAGTGAACTATTTTGAATTCAAAAAATGTTCTGAAAGGCTTAGCTGTGAAGGA
>JBBQLS010000045.1:0-20509 GCA_038328115.1 Chitinophagales bacterium | reverse complement strand
AATCTTGCCCGGCCATTTACATCCAACACGTAGCCCGGGTTTGTTGTGCCAACTCCTACATTGCCGCCATCTAAAATCGTTATTCTTTCTTTAAGTGAAGACGGATTTGAACCTCCGTAGGTAAAAAGACCCATCCGAAATGTTGCGCCAGAACCGATTGTGGCAATACTACCCGAGTAATAGTTTCCGGTTTTATAAAACAGGCCGGTTTTGTTATCTGTACCTGATGTAGTTGAATTTTGTAGCAACAAAACTGCACTGTCCGCACGTTTTACCTGCAGTTTCATTTCTGTTGGTGCAGTTTCACCAATGCCAACATTTTGTGCCATGGCTGTTGCTGAGGACAGTATAAAAATTATGCTGAATATTTTTTTCATCCCGTAATGAGATTAAGATTTTTTAAAATAGTTTCGTAAGCGGTTTCTATTTTCAGGTTAATTGATTTGTTGTTGATATGGCTGATGTCGATTGAATTATTCCCTTGCTTAAGTTGTACTTTTTTCAGGGTTTCGCCATGCTCGTTCTGCAACAGGCAGGTCATTGCTTCATCTGTTTTATAGGGTATGTAAATATTTAACCAGTCGCCCTGGTTTTGCTTTTCTAGCTGAATCTTTATCTCTTTAGTCATATTGATAGTGCTAAAGTAGCATAAGGTTATGCAGCTTTATACCCTTAAAAAGCGGTTGGAGGTAACAGGTAAGAATTCGGTATCAGCGGGTGAGAATTAGGGTTAACCCAGTTTTAGTTTTTGCAGAAATTCGGGTTTTTTGCGGCGGCTTATCTCTACCTTATGCCCCTGCTGCAGCAACACATAATCTCCATTGTTACTTTGGACAGCCTCTACATACTGCAGGTTTATAAGGTGCGACTGATGTACTCTGAAAAAATTACAGGCAGACAACTGGTCTTCAAATTCCTTTAAAGTTTTGCTTACAATAATTTTAGGTCTGTTTGTAAAATAGAAGTGAGAGTAGTTATTATGTGCTTCAATACGGATAATATCCCCTGTACTTACAAGCAGTAACCCATTAACACTGGCAAGGCTTATTTTGCGCAATATTGTTTGATTTGATTGGCTCTTTAATGCCGCTTTTTGCAAACATTTCTGTAAGGCATCGTACACATCCTGTGGAGAGAGGGGCTTTACCAGATAATCGGTAACAGATGCTTTTAATGCCGGCAATGCGTATTTTTCGTGTGCCGTAGTTAAAATTACATCAAAGCTACGTTCCGGAAAATGTTTCAATAAATCCAGGCCATTCATTTCAGGCATTTCCACATCTAAAAAAACCACATCGGGTTTTAACTTTTCAATTTCATCAATAGCTACAGATGCTTTTATGCTGTAGCCACAGATCAGTACCTGCTGAATAAATTTTTTTTTCAGCATAGCAGTCAATGCATCAACCGCGTTTTGTTCATCATCAATTATGTAGCAACTAAGCATAACTTATTGTATTTGTAATGGCAAGGTAATAATTACCCTGGTGCCCGCCGCCTGGCCGTTTTCTGTTTTATCTTTAACAACAACACCCGCAAACTGATGGGTAGTTTGCATAAGGCGGCTTATGCGTTGCTGTGTAATACTTATTCCCAGCGGTTTATTACCGGTAATATCATTTTCTGCTTTTTCATTGCGTCCAACTCCATCATCATCAATAATACAAACCAGTTGATCATTTTCCTGTTTCACTTCAACCAAAAGGTTGCCCTTGCTTTTCTTTTTATTAAGGCCGTGCCAGATAGCATTTTCAATAAATGGCTGCATAATAAGCGGTGGCAAATACACTGTTTGCCCTACAAGGTTTTCATCAACTTTTATTTTGTAATCAAAATGAGCATTACTTCGCCTGTGTTCCAGTTGTATATATAGTTTCATTACTTCAATTTCTTCTTTAAGGGAGATCGTTTCTTTTCTGGAATTTTCCAATATGGCCCTTATCAGTTTTGCAAAGCTGGCTAAATATTCTGCAGCATCTTCTTCTTTATTTTCCCAAATGTATTTTTGAACCGAGTTTAACGAGTTAAAAATAAAATGCGGGTTCATCTGGCTTCGCAGCATTTTTGTTTCAAGCTCTGCAAACGATTTGTTGATAGCAGTTTTTTCAGATTCCTTTTTTCGGATTAATCCTATTCTTTTTATTGCAATAATTATTACTATTGCTACAAATAACAAAATACAAAATGCTTTAAACCACCATGTTTGCCAAAATGCCGGTGATATTTTAAAGTGAAATGTTGCCATAGTTTCACCAGCTATTCCTTCATTGTTAAATGCTTTTACTCTAAAAATATAATCGCCATTAGGCAGGTTTGTATAACTTTTTGTACGCAAACCTGCTGCTGTACTCCATGCTGCATCAAAACCATCTAATTTAAAGCTAAAATTTATTTTTTCCGGAAAATTATACTCGATGGCTGTAAAATCGAACGTTATATCATTTTGTGTGTAGGAAAGTTTAAGATATTTATTTGAATTAATTGGTTCATTAAAGTTCTTGACATTAAGGGTAACAACAAATGGGATTGGTCTTTGCGGATTAGTACCTATGCTTCTTACATCAAACCTGGTGTAAGCCATTCTGTAACCCAAATAAGTTTTATCATTATAGGTAAAAAATATAGAAGGGTCGTTACTTAAATTATAAATTCCATCAGAGGTATTAAAAACAGAAAATATTTTTTTTGCAGGATCATACCTATATAACCCATTGGGTACATAAACCCACAACATACTGTCATTTGATTTATACAGTGATGTATAACTTACCCTGTTTAAGTATTGTTCTTTGCCAATAACATTTGTTTCATTGGTAGTCAGGTTCATTTTTGCAAGGCCGGTAAAAGTGCCTATGTATAATTCATTACCAATGCAACAAAGTGATTTTACATTATTCCATGACGCTTTATCAACCTCACTCTTCCAAAAATTAATCCGGGAAATTTGTTTTGTAGTTGTATTTATTTTAAATAATCCATTGTTACACCCGATAAAAATATCACCTTCAGGAGATTCTGCAATTGCATAAAACTCGTAGGCGTTACCGGACTTTGGAAAATTCCAAACCATATTTTTTTCGCTATAAGGGTTAAACTGAAAAACAAACCGCCCTGTTAACCAAATATTTCCTTTGCTATCCTGATAGCTTGCGTTAGGGTAGCAAAATTTTCCATTGTGATTTAAAAATAAAAAAGTTGGGTTACCCTTTTTAATTTTTGCTAATCCTCCATAAGAGGGACTCCAGAGTACTTTATTACTATCCTTTATTATAGATATAAGCCAGGTTTTATCGTATGTTTTTGGATCGTTGGGATCGTTAAATGGATGAAAATACCATTGTAGTAATTTATTTTGCTGTTTACTAAACTTAGCCAAACCGCCACCATTTACCGACATCCAGGCAATATCTTTTTCGAAAGGGTCGTCCATAATTCCTGAAATACAATTATAATAGCTGCCATTAAGTTCGGGTAGTTCGGCACTTTCAAATTGCTGGTTCATAGCGTTTACTTTTACCAGGCCCTGCCAGGTACAAATCCACAAACTACCTTCGGGTGCAGTATATATATACCAATTAAAATCTGTTTTTAATCCATCTTTATTTTGAAGCAGATTATTAAATTGTTTTACAAACTTATGCTGCGATTTACTGTACAAAGCAACACCGGTAGTGCTTGTAACCACCCAAAGGATGTCGCTTCCCGTAAGCTTTTCATTAATGGTACAGCCCATAAAAATATCGCCATAGTTTGTCCGGTTTGAAACCTGTTTAACGATGTCTTTTTCTGTAGCTTCTGCATTCCCATCAAACCGCTTAAAACCATTGCCCCATGTACTTAAATAGTAGGTATTATTATTTTGGGAAATGCTTATGGCAGCGTCTTTGGTATAAGTATATGAATCGCTGTTGATCTCATATTTGTAATAACCAAGTCTGCCTACAATTAACCATGCGTTATCATTATTATCAAGATAAAGGCAACTAATTTCACCAGTAATTTTTACAGTTAAATTTGTTTTAGAAATTAAATCTTTATCAATGTTATACTTTAACAACCCGCCTTCTGTAGCAATAAATAATTGTTTATTCTTTTTATTATAAGCAATGCCTTGTGCCGGCACCTCCCTTTTTTTATTTGTAATTTTTATAAACGACTGTGTTTCCGGATTATAGTAGCAGCATCCAGAAACATAAGCTAAAAAAATTCTATTGTTATCGTCAACACTAATATCTACCAGATAATTACTTGGTAAACTTGTAGTGTCGTCATTGATATGCTGAAAGTTTTTGAACTGATATCCATCAAAACGGCTCAACCCATTTTCAGTAATGATCCATAAAAAACCATTGTTATCTGCAATGCATTTTTTTACAGTATTGTGTACAAGGCCATTAGAAGTTGTATACGTTTTAAATTTAAAATTATAATCAGAAAATAGTTGTGCATTGGAATAATGTACCAAACAAAGCAGGCAAAGGCATAAAAATAATTTATGTATATTTTGTTTGGTAAAAATATTCAACAAATTAATTTGTATTTGTTTTTTGGTAAGTGTAATAGTCTGCCCGGCTCACGAAGCAATCTATAATAAAACTATGAAAATCCGGCAGCTTAAAATTAATTATGTATTGCCAGATTAGTAATGGTATTTAATCCCCCGCTATAAAAATTTATGCCCGTGTGGGTATTCCGAAAAAAAAGTCATGAACTTTGGCCAAGTTGTAAAAGCACGCCGGAATATTTACCGTGTTACTAAACTTTGCCAAAGTATGCTACCGCTTCATCACAATCTTTTCATTCACATCGGCCAGTACCTGCTTTTTAAAGTCAAGCAATTTTGTATAGTCTGAGGCCTTAATAACCCGGTCTTTTATCTGCAGCATAGCATAAGAACTGAGTGTGTGGTTTGCTGCATCCCAGGCATAGATACAACTGTAGGCTGCAAAGGAAAAACTTACCAATTTGCTTTTGGGTAAATTTTCCAACGAATACCCTGCCGGAAATTTATACAGCGTGGTATCAAAAACCTGGTAAGGACAGGTAAAATAATAATCGCTTATCCTCTTTTCACTTTCCGGTATCTCTTCATCAAAAATGGGATAGAGCCTGGTTTCAAAAAAGAATTTACTGCCTGCATTGAAGGAATAAATTTTTTCGAAATCCATGGTTGCCGATACCAGGTAAGGATTGGCTTTATCTTTTGAATTGCTCATCACAAGGTTATCGGGCTGCTTCCATTCATTTTGTGTAATGAAATATTTTCTCTTTTCATCATCTTTTAAATCGTGGTAGCGGTTCAGCAATTCATCCCGATCCTCTCCCCATAATGAATAAGCCGTTTTTACTTTTGCTCCACCCTCTTCATTCACTTCAATGAATGTGCTTACCGTTTGCGTGTTGGTTTTGTAATTGCTTACCGGCGTATTTACAAGTACCCCGCCATTTTCAGTAACCATCATTGCTTTTCGGTTCTCGGTAAAGGGGCCAAGCTGTGCAAAGGGTAAAGTGGTGCTGGTACATTCCAGCCAGATGGTATCCTTTTGCTGGGGAATACAAAGTATCACATGGTTAAAATAATCAGCCGAAAAATCTTCATATACTTCCCTGGGTGTCATGCTGCCCTGTATTATTAACAGGTTGCTTTTAACCCCTACAGCATCCAGTGCTGATTTTAAATAATTGCTCAGCGCTTTGCAATCGCCGTATTTTTTATCATCAACAAAACTTGCCGGAAATGGCCGTAACCCGCCAATTCCCAACTGGATGCTTACATAACGCATATTATTTTGCATGTAGCTATATAAAATCTCCGCCTTCTGCCTGTCTGTGGCTGCATTCTTTACCATCTCCCGGTAAAATGTTTTTTTCTCTTCGGGCAGTACGGTTGTTTTTGCATATAAATTATCCATCCAGGTGCCAAAATTTTTCCAGCTCGTCATATCGCCATCGTAATCATCAAGCTGAAATTTGTTAGGCCCTATTAAAACTGTTGGCTCGTAGGAAAAGGGTGAGCCACTATGTTTTTCACGTTTATAAGCTTTTGCATTTTTTATTTCCCAGGTATAAACATTTTTGCTGCCATCTTGTTTTACATGTGGTTGTTGATTGGTATTTACTAATTTATATCTTACTCCCAAATCGGCAGGCACTTCTACTTCAAAAACCGAGTGCTGTACCGATTGCCAGGGCGGCTGCATATCATAACCCGGCAAACTGAAAATTCCTTTATATTTTATGCTGTAATTAAATTCAACAGTGATGGGGTATGAGGGTGCGTTAATATCAAAATAAGTTATCTTCCCATCAGGAACGAGTTCATTGCCGTATTTTCCTGAAGTCATTTCTTTTTTTGAATACGTATTTTTTTTATTCCCCTGCAGGTCATATACTTTTATTTCAGCTTCATCAAGCACCTGAAATTTATCGGAATATTCCTGAAAATAAAGATACTTTTTTGCCTGTTCGTTCAGCACGGTAAATACCTGGTGTACATCCAGCCGGGCTGTGTTTTTATCTTTGATGGTTAATTTTGTGTTTTCTTCCCGCATTACCATATCCGCATCTTTCTTTAATGAATCAGGTATGGTAAGTGCCGAATAAATATTCAGTTGGGCATGGCAGCAAAAAGCAGCAAGTAATAAAACAAGACTGGTATTAAAAATTTTCATCAGCGGAGTTTACTTTTTTTTCAATGCAATTCTTTCATTAAGTATTGCATACAGCTTTTTAAAAAAATCTTTTATGTATGGATACCCTTCAACAATATAACCGGCATACAACAGATCCAGCGTAACCCTGAATGAAATGATATTGCCGTCGACCTGCATTCTACGGATTAATATAATGCTGGTATCGGGCATGATCAGCCGGGTATTTTTTGGCAGTTCATTTACAGTTAAATCATCGGGTAAATAATAGGTACCGGTTATTACATAACTTTTAGGAAAGTCAAAATCAATAGCCATTACACGATCCTCTTCAATAAAAGGATTTTTGCCCAGGCCGGTAAACAGGTTATATGGAAGCAACAAATAACCACCGCCCTCCTGCATAGTGCCGCTGAAATCAACAACCTGTTCAAAAGGCAGTGATTCATCTTCTTCATTTTTAACAGTGAAAGAATCTACTTTAATAGTTATTCCCTCGTTATCCTCAATCATTTCTTTTAACTTATTTTTTTTATAAGTACTCATGCGGATATTCCTGGCATAGCCAGAATTCTTTAATGTTGCCTGGCCGGATATTTTTCCGTCAGGCTCAATGCTGCAGTTAAAAAAGATATTATTGATATACTTATCGGTACCATTCACCTGCATTAAGGCCTCAACATTTTTATCAACTACCAGGGCATTGGTATTTATAACATCATATGGCACCAGGTTGTAAGAATTATATTTATCAGCGGCATTCATGATATACTCCTTATCGCCATCTTTTACATAAGCCAGCACAGCATTAAAGCGTTTTAAAAAAGGGTAAACAGGGCTTACAGCTCCATGATCTTTTGTGCTTACCAACAGCGGCGTGGCAGCTACACCGGCTTCTTTCAGTATATTTATTAAAATGAAATTAATATCGGTAATGCTCCCATTTTTTTTATCCCAGGCGTCTTTAATGCCGTTATCAGAATAAATGCCATAGTCGTTATTCCATTGCATATTGCGCTGTACATAATTATACACTGCTTTTATCCTGTCTTCTGTTTTCTGCATTGACAATGCGGTTTTTAAAATATCATCAATACCCCTCAGGTTCTTTTTAAGGGCCATGCCAAAATCTTCATCATCCTTTAATTCAGTAATGATCTTTGGCCAGGTTGTTCTTATTTCTTCATAATACCCCGGTGCATTGATGCTTGCCAGTTGAAAATCTATTCTTTGCAGGTAGTCGATTTTTCCGGAGCTGTATGGTTCATCTTTTAGTCCCTTTAAGTTACGCATGATATACCAGGTTCCATCCTTAATGCCACTACTGGATTTTTTTTCCATTTCCTGGCGTTTTGTAACCAGCAATGTAAATTGAAAATACTCCGGTACAATAACATTATAAGCGCTGTAACTTACTGGAATGCTTTGCTGAAAATTCCAGGAAGGTATATAGCTGTAAGATTTACGCTGCATTTTATATTTATACTCAAAAACAGTTCCTGCCTTTACATTGGGCAGTGCAAAGGATACTTCCGAAAAATCCTTGTCAATTACCTTATCATAAATATTTCTGCTTTCCAGTTTCGATTCTTCTATATCACCGTTTGCATCCAGATTATAAGAGATGCCACTGACATTTGTTATCCCCTCCCTTTTATCTCTTGCATAATACCTTAGTTTTATTTCACTCCTGCTTACGGCATGTTCTTTCAAAATCTTTATCCGTATGCGGTAATTACTTTCTGATACCCATCCCGTATTTTGGAAATAATTAAAATCAATATCGCCTATATCCAGTAACAATATCGCTTCGGCTCCCGGATCAAAACTGCAATCCTGCATTTGCAGGTCGGCTTTATTAATTTTACCGTAAGAAGGGATATTATCCTGGGCCTGTATTGCCCAATTAAATAAAAGTAATAAGAAAGTAAACCCAGTTGTTTTCATTAAAAGGTATTTTGTTTTATTCAAATTGAAATTAATGTTTTATTTAATTACTGAATTAAAATATTACTGCATTTAATAAAAAAGCCGTTCATCTTTAAATGAACGGCCTTAATGATTTTAAGCTTAAATAATTACCAGGCTTTTTTAGCGACACCGTTTTTAACGGCTTCAAGCGCATTTGCTTCGCTAAGCATGGTAGTCATTTTGTTTCCTTTACCATCGTTGCCCTGGGCCATATAGCCACCACGGGAAGTTTTAGTTATTACTGCATCCTGCATCGGAACGTTTTTTTCCTTTGTTTTCATGCAATAGGCTGTTAGCATTTTTGACATTTTAATGAATTTATATGGTTAGTAAATATGGGTTGAAGTAGTAAGCTTCGGGTTACAAGCTACATAAAATATTGGTTTTGACAAAAATCCACTACGGGATTCAGCTTGAAGTGAGCTATAAAACCGATTGTTTATCCCCACTTACCGGGAGTTGTTTTTATACATAGAATCGGCAATTTAATACGTAGCCTCATGGTTATTATAGTCTGTAATCAACGTGAAAGCCTTAGCAGACAATCATTTATCCCAAAAAATAGCTAATCAAGCTTATATTTGTTCAACCAGGGATAACTAATAAAAAAGGGGCAAACAGCCCCTTTAAAAATGGTGATAAAAGATATTAAAAAATATTTTAAAAACCCTCGTCTTTAGCTTGAAAAAGACTGTTTTTACACATCAATCTTCGCATATTTAGCATGCGTTTCTATAAATTCACGGCGTGGCGGCACCTCATCTCCCATCAACATACTAAACACGCGGTCGGCCTCGGCAGAGCTTTCAATAGTAACCTGTTTTAAAGTACGGGTCGCCGGATTCATGGTAGTTTCCCATAATTGTTCGGCGTTCATTTCTCCCAAACCTTTATAACGTTGTGTGTTTACACTGTCGTCTTTTCCCTGCCCGTATAGTTTAATTAAAGCTTTACGTTCATCATCGGTCCAGGCATAAGCCTGATCTTTTCCTTTTTTTACAAGATACAATGGCGGCTGGGCAATAAAAACATATCCCTGTTCTACCAGTTCTTTCATATACCGGAAGATGAACGTTAAAATCAGCGTAGCGATATGACTTCCATCTACGTCAGCATCCGTCATGATGATGAGTTTATGATAACGCAGTTTTGATAAGTCCAGTGCTTTAGGATCTTCGGGTGTACCAATTTTTACGCCTAGTGCCGTAAACATATTTCGTATCTCCTCATTGTCGTAGATTTTATGCTCCATGGCTTTCTCTACATTCAAAATTTTACCACGCAAAGGAAGAATGGCCTGGTAACTACGGTCACGGCCTTGCTTGGCCGTACCACCAGCTGAGTCCCCTTCCACCAGGTACAACTCACAACGGTGAGGATCTTTTTCGCTGCAATCGGCCAGTTTACCGGGTAAACCGCCGCCGGTAAGTACACTCTTGCGCTGTACCATTTCACGGGCTTTTTTAGCGGCTGCCCTTGCCTGTGCGGCTAATATTACTTTTTGAATGATGGTCTTGGCATCTTTAGGATTTTCTTCCAGAAAAGCTGATAAAACCCTGCTTAAAGTGCTATCTACAACACCCATCACTTCATTATTACCCAACTTGGTTTTGGTTTGGCCTTCAAACTGTGGCTCAGGTACTTTAACTGATATGATGGCACTCAATCCTTCTCTAAAATCATCGCCTTCAATTTCAACCTTGGCTTTTTCAAACATGCCTTCTTTTTCGCCATAACTTTTAAAAACCCTGGTAATAGATCGGCGGAAGCCGGCCACATGCGTACCACCTTCAATGGTATTGATATTATTTACATAGCTGAACAGGTGTTCCTGGTAGCCTGTATTGTAGATCATGGCAACCTCTACCGTTACATTACTGGCTTCGTCGTACCCGTCGCAATAAATAACGGTAGGCAGTAAGGAATTACGGTTGGCATTCCTGTCAAGCATTTCTACAAACTCAACAATACCACCTTCGCTGTAAAAAGTTTTGGTGTAAGTAGAACCATCTTCTTCCACTTCCCTTAAATCATTTATGTGGATGGTAATTTTTTTATTCAGGAAAGAAAGTTCTCTTAAACGTCCTTCCAGTATTTCGCGGTTGTAAACACTGGTAATAAAAATTGAGGCATCGGGCCAAAACTGAACCGTGGTACCATGTGTATCAGAATTACCAATTTCCCTTACCGGGTATTTTGGGATACCGGTTGCATATTCCTGCTCAAACCTTTTACCATCGCGGTTTACAACTACATGCAATTTGCTACTCAATGCATTTACGCAACTTACACCCACGCCGTGCAAACCACCGGATACTTTATAAGAGTCTTTATCAAATTTACCACCCGCATGCAAAACCGTCATTACCACTTCCAGAGCGCTGCGGTTTTCTTTGGTGTGCAGTCCCGTGGGAATACCACGTCCATCATCCTCTACCGTGATGGAATTATCTTCGTTAATGGTTACGGTAATGTTTTTACAATGCCCTGCAAGTGCCTCATCAATGGAGTTATCTACCACTTCGTAAACGAGGTGATGGAGGCCTTTAACGCCTATATCGCCGATATACATAGCGGGCCTTTTACGAACCGCTTCTAAACCTTCTAAAACCTGGATACTGTCTGCGCCATAACCGGTGTTGGCCGGGGTAGTAACTGCTGCTGTTTCTGTACTCATATTTTCGTTCTAAACCACTTTTGATATGTAAAATTCAGATTCGGGCAAAGGTACGAAAAAACAGGCGTTTGAGGCAATTAAAAGGCGTTTATTTTAGGTTGATTTTTTACACCCGTTTCCACCAATTCTTTGCCACGGATTACACGGATTTTCACGGATTTATTCTATTTTGACTTACCAACATTTAAAGCTGGCTGGTCCTCAAAAACAGGCAAATGTCTTTTCTGTGAAACTGCCCAACCTAAAACCAAAAACTCCAAACCCAAAACTTCCAATGTTTAAACATTCTTTCGTATCTTTGTATCGAAATTTTTCAATGTATCAACAAACAGACATATTAAGTATTGCACACAGGCAACCGTTTTTACAGGAAGATCTGGATGTGTTGCTGCAGGTTGACCGGGTTGTACCCGGTTCGGTACATTATTCCATAAACCGTTACCGCAAACAGCCACAATGGAATATTGATGATACGGGTATATTGATATATCATGTTGAAAAAAATAATCCGGATGCCAATTACCTGCAACTGAATTTTTGCGTTAGCGGCAATGTGTATTGCAGACAAAAGCAAACCGAATGCGATTATTGTAAATTTAATGCCAGTAAAGGCTGTGTTGAAAAGGTTGAGAGTGTAGATGTGGTAAGCTTCAGCTTTAAACCAAATTACCTGACACAATTTACTAATAACAGTACCGAGAGTGGTTTAACTGAGAACGTACTTTCTTTTAAACACAAAACACCTTTCAGTAAACAATTGCCTTTGTGTGGTAAAACCAGAACGGCTATTGAAGCATTGCTGAACCATACTTATACCGATACCCGGGAAAATATTTTCATCAATGCACAAACCCAGATACTGCTTTTGTACAGCATGGATTGTATGCTGGGCGATGATAAAGAAACTGAGTTTACCTGTAAGTTTTTGCAAAATGCCGAGGACCGGGAAAAGATTATTAAAGCCCGTGAAGTTTTACTGCAACATATTGGCGAACCTATTACCATTAAGGCTCTTAGCCGTAAAGTAGCCATTAACGAATGTTATTTAAAGAAGGGCTTTAAAGAAATTTTTGGTACCACCATCTTTGATTTTTATCAAAGCCAGCGTATGGAACACGCTAAATATTTATTGTACGATAAAGGCCTCAGCGTTACAGAAGTTTCTATGTTGCTTGGCTATTCTTCCATCTCTCATTTTTCAACTGCTTTTAAAAAGCATACCGGCATCAAGCCATGTGAGCTTTTACTGCACTAAGCATTTTTCTTCTTCTCATTTTAGAACGTACGACTGATTTGAATCAGTTTTTCTGTCATTATTGAGTAAAACAATATGATTTTTAGCAGGTATTTAACATCATGACAAAACCATGATAAATCTAAAACATTGCTGAATAAACTTTGCATTCATAAATGAAAGCAATTACAAAAATCATCTTATCCATTTCAACATTACTCATTTTAGTAACTGTTCAAAATGCAGTATTTGCCCAAAATGCTGTAGTTGATACAGGCTTCAACAGTATTGCTACTTTAGAAAAAATTACTGTTACTACCACAAGAACTGAAAAAAGTATTGGTGAAATACCAGTTCCAATACAAGTGATCAGCAAAAAATTCATTCAGCAGACCGGTTCTCAAAAACTAATAGATATTCTGACACAGCAAACAGGTTTAATATTGGCTGATAATCCGCTTGGTCAGTCATTACAGGGTTATCCAAATCCATTTGGCAGTGGTATTCAGTTACAGGGGCTCGATCCGGCTTATACGCTCATTTTGCTGGATGGAGAGCCTTTAACCGGCAGAAATGCGGGGATTTTGAATTTAGGAAGAATAGCAGTTGGTAATATTAAACAAATAGAGATAATAAAAGGGCCGGCTACCAGCTTATATGGATCCGATGCCTTGGCAGGTGTGATTAACATCATTACCGAAAAGCCAGTGGGCAACAGCACTACATTACAAATAAACCAGGCCAGCAACAATACCTGGGGGTTTACTGCAAACCAAACCATCAAAAAAAATAGAACTTCTTTACAGCTTTTTGCAAACAGGTACAGCAGCAATGGTTACGATCTGGATCCAGCTATTTACGGTAAAACCGTTGACCCTTTTCATAACTACAGCTTTGCTGCAAAAATGTTTTACGATATAACTGCAAAAACACAATTGCAAACCTCTGCAAGATTTTTTACCCAAACCCAATTCAATAATTACCTGGTTTATACCGGCAGCCAGCCTTCGGCTGTTGATGGTAATAGCAAAGAAACCGACTGGGGATTTAATAACCAGCTATTTCACCATTTTTCTAAAAAAGTAAAACTCATATCCCGGCTTTACGTCACTGGCTATCAAAATAATGCCGAAGTATTTTTGCAAGACAACAAACAACTCTTTGATAGAAGTTACCTGCACCAGTTTTTATTAAAGCCTGAAATGCAGGTTGAAATTGGTGAAAAAAGAAATCAAAAATTTATTGCCGGTGCAGGTTACAATTATGAAACCATTGATGCCAACCGCTACCCCGAAAAGAAAAACTTTAATGCCTTTTACCTCTTTTCTCAAAAAGAATGGCTGCTGAATAATAAACTAAACATTACTGTTGGTGGCAGGCTGGATAAACATTCTTTGTATAGTCTTCAATTTAATCCCAAACTTGCCGTGGCATATAAGGTAAAGCCTAAACTGAGTATGAATGCTTCTATAGGCACCGGATTTAAAGCGCCCGATTTCCGTCAACAGTTCCTGTTCTTCACCAATTCATTGGTTGGCTATACTTTATTGGGTGCAAACGAACTTGCAAATGGTCTGGTACAATTACAACAACAAGGCCAGATCGATCAATCAATTAATATCACTCCATACCTGGGTGATCATACTTTATCTCCCGAAAAATCAGTAGGTATAAATATTGGAGGAAGATATACCCTGCACAACAAAACAAATTTTACGGTTAACATTTTCCGTAACGATATCAATAATCTTATTGACAGGTATAATCTTCCGTTTTCCAAAACAAACGGCCAGGCTATTTTTAGTTACGTAAATGTAAACAAGGTTTTTACCCAGGGTTTTGATGTAAACATCAATCAAATTCTTACTCAACATTTCAGCCTGAATGCTGGCTACCAATACCTGAAGGCAAAAGATAAAGATGTAGTTAGAAGAATTAAAAACAATGAAGTAGTTAAAAGAGACCCGGTTACTTATATTAGTACTTATGTAAGTACTAAAGATTATGGGGGCTTATTTAACCGGAGTAAACACACGGCCAACCTGCAATTATTTTACAGCAGCATTAATAAAACCTGGAATGCAAACATACGAGCCAATTACCGGGGCCGGTATGGTTACAGCGATATTAACGGTGACAATATTTTAGATGACAGCCGTGAGTATGTAGCAGGTTATGTTTTGTTAAATGCAGCCATCAGCAAATCGTTTAAACAAGGTTTTGAATTACAACTGGGTGCAGAAAACCTGTTAAATCATAAAGACAAGGACAGGTTACCAAACCTGCCCGGCATTACTTACCTGGTTAATTGCAATTTTAATATTCAAAAAATATTTTCTAATAACAATAAATAAAAACACCAATGAAGAAGACAATCCTTACAGGAGTGATAACCGCAGCCGCCATGACTTTTATATTAAGTTCATGCTCAAAATCTGATACCACTACGCCCGCCGTAACAACAATTGAAAAAACAGATTCCCTGAAAGTAAATTTCAGTTCATCTGCAGCATTTATATTTTTTAGTTTTAAAAATGATGCACTGGTTGCAAACACAGACAGCGCAACTACCAAGTGGGATTTTGGATTAAGGTTTACAACTTTTATACTCAACAGCAATGCCTACGGACCTGGTAACGCAGGTGCTATTCTTCAAAGCAGCATCTACAGCAATGTCACAACTGCCCCCGCCTCTGGGTATGCTTATGATACTACCACATCACAAAAAGGAATAAAAGATGGAAGCTGGTACGATTATAACCCGGTTACACATGCTTTTGCACCAAAGGCTGGACAAACATTCATTTTCAAGACTGCCGATAACCATTATGTTAAAATGGAATTGCTTGCGGTGGATTATGAGCCATTTGTTGGACCAACGCCTGTGAGATTAATTTATCGTTTCCGTTATACTTATCAGGCAAACGGATCAACTGCATTTTAAATTATTACCGCAATAAATAAAGGCTTTCACAATTAAGTGAGAGCCTTTTTTTTGTTTGTGTTGCTTAAAGCCTTTTTGTTAGATATTGACTTTATTTTGTTTAATTGGAGATTAAAAACGGAACCTTTTATATTTTTTTTATTAAAATTGAAAAGTAAGACGGGAATAAGAATACCCCCGTCTTTTTACCCTAATAAAACCCTAAACCAGCAAAACTCTTCATTGTATATTTTTAATAAATCAACTGTCTTATTTTCGGAAAATATGGTTGCCATTTCTGTGCCAAAAGCCAAAAAATGTGGATAAGTATGGTCAGAAATGAGTGTCAACAGGGCTTTCACGATAACTTTTAAATTAGCCCCGTATAATTACTTACGGGCAGTTAGTACTTAAACGCTCAAATAATCGGCAATGCGGCATTACCAAACCCTGCTATTTTACTACCTTTGCACACTTATTTAAAAGAGCAAAAACATTTGTTTATAAGCACATGGTCTGACCCCTCTGGTCTGACCATGTATTAATAAACAGGAACATTTTAAAATATGAGTGGCAAATACACTGAATATCAGCAATTAAACCTGCCTTCCATCAGCGAAGAGATACTGGCCAAATGGAAAAAGGAGAACACTTTTGAAAAGAGTGTAAGCCTGCGTGAAGGGTTCCCTCCTTTTGTATTTTATGAAGGCCCGCCAAGTGCCAATGGTATGCCCGGTATTCACCACGTTATTTCCAGAACACTAAAAGATCTGGTTTGCCGCTATAAAACCATGCAGGGTTTCCAGGTAAAGCGCAAGGGCGGTTGGGATACCCACGGACTGCCTATTGAATTGGGAGTTGAAAAAGAACTGGGCATTACCAAAGAAGATATCGGCACAAAAATATCGGTTGAAGATTACAATAAAAAATGCCGGGAAGTGGTAATGCGCTTTAAAGATAAATGGGACGACATTACCCAAAAAATGGGTTATTGGGTTGATTTGAAAAACCCGTATGTAACTTTTGAAAACAATTATATTGAAACATTGTGGTGGTGCCTGAGTGAGTTGTACAAGAAAGGATACCTGTACGAGAGTGTGAGCATACAACCTTACTCGCCTGCGGCTGGTACAGGTTTAAGCAGCCATGAATTAAACCAGCCGGGTACATATAAAGATGTGAAGGATACGAGTGCGACGGTTATGTTTAGAGCAAACATAGTTAGCAGGCATTTTGTAAGAAGCCAATGGTTTGAAGATCTGGATAAAGACCAATTGATAACCGATGATATATTCTTTTTAGCCTGGACAACAACACCATGGACGCTTCCTTCAAATCTTGGTTTAACTGTAGGCCCTAAGATTGATTATGTTTTTATAAAGACTTTCAATCCATATACACATTTACCTATTAATGTTATTCTTGCCAAAGCCCTGATAAATAAATATTTTAAAGCAGAAGGAGAAAACGGGGATTTCGAAAATTATACTACTGAAGTAAAATTGATTCCGTGGAAAATGTTGGCAGAATTTAAAGGTGAAGTTCTGGAGGGCTGTGAATACCAACAACTCCTTCCTTCAGAAGCAAATACTTTAGAAAAAATACAGGAAATAACTCCCGGTGCAGAACCATTTAAGGTTGTACTTGGCGATTTTGTTACTACAGAAGATGGTACCGGTATTGTACACACTGCTCCTGCTTTTGGTGCAGATGATTTTAAAATTGGACAAAAAAACAACCTAGGTATTTTAACGCTGGTTGATAAACAAGGCAAATTTGTTGACGGCGTTGGCGAATTCAGCGGGCGTTATGTAAAAGACTATAAAGATGAGCTGGGCTATGTTGATGTAAACGTTGATATATCTGTAAAACTAAAATTAGAAAACAGGGCATTTAAAATAGAAAAGTACGAACACAATTATCCGCATTGCTGGCGTACCGATAAACCCATTATTTATTATCCGTTGGATGCGTGGTTTATAAAAACAACCGCTGTTAAGGAAAGAATGGTGGAGCTTAACAAAACCATCAACTGGAAACCTGCCAGCACCGGCACGGGCCGCTTTGGTAACTGGCTGGAGAATGTGGTTGACTGGAACCTGAGCCGCACCCGCTTTTGGGGCACGCCGCTTCCCATCTGGAAAACAGCAGAAGATGCAGACGGAAACAGGGAAGAAAAATGTATTGGTTCAATTGAAGAACTGAACAACGAAATAAAAAAAGCTGCCGAAGTTTTAGGCGGCGAAACAAACAAACATTACCTGCATGAAGGCATTCTTGATCTGCATAAACCTTATGTAGATGATATTACGTTGGTATCTGCCAGCGGCAAACCCATGAAGCGTGTGCCCGATTTAATTGATGTTTGGTTTGATAGTGGCGCCATGCCTTATGCCCAATGGCATTTCCCTTTTGAAAATGTGGAAACGTTTTCAAAAAGTTACCCCGCCGATTTTATTGCAGAAGGCGTTGACCAGACAAGAGGCTGGTTTTATACTTTGCATGCCTTGGCATCTTTATTAAAAGAAAGTGTTGAAGAAAAATTAAGAGAACATGGGCTGTACCCGCCGGCATCCGGCGAGCTCAAAGGTCTGGCCTACAAGACTGTTGTTTCAAACGGTTTGGTGCTTGATAAGAATGGCGTAAAAATGAGCAAGCGCCTGGGTAATATAGTTGACCCTTTTGCAACCATTGATAGTTTTGGTGCCGATGCCACACGCTGGTACCTCATCACCAATGCATCGCCCTGGGATAGTTTAAAGTTTGATTTAGAAGGTATTAAAGAAGTACAACGCAAATTCTTCGGTACATTATATAACTCTTACCAGTTTTTTGCTTTGTATGCCAATGTAGATGGATTTGCTTTTAAAGAAGCTTATATCCCTGTTAAGGAAAGACCCGAAATTGACCAGTGGATTTTATCTTCCTTAAACTCATTAATAAAAGATGTACAGGAAAATTTTGATGCTTACGAGCCTACACAGGCAGGCCGTGCTATTGAAGATTTTGTTGATAGTCACCTAAGCAACTGGTATGTAAGGCTTTGCCGTCGCCGTTTTTGGAAAGGCGAGTACGAACATGATAAAATTTGCGCCTACCAAACGCTTTACGAATGTCTTGAAACCCTGTGCAAATTAATGGCACCTGTTGCTCCTTTCTTTGCAGATTGGTTGTTTAATAACCTTAATTCGGTTTCGGGCAGGTTTGCCAACGAATCTGTTCATCATACCGATTTTCCGAAAGTAAATGAAGCGGTAATTGATATTGATCTGGAAAAAAGAATGCAACTGGCTCAGGATATTTCTTCGTTGATCTTATCATTACGCAAAAAAGTGAACCTTAAAGTAAGGCAGCCCTTGCAAAAAGTATTCATTCCTGCAATGGACGCTACCATGGAAGCCCGTATAAAAAAAGTGGAGGATATTATTAAAGCCGAAACAAATATTAAAGAAGTGGATGTGCTGGGTGCCGAAAATGACTTTATCAAGAAAAAAGCCAAGGCTAATTTTAAGACCCTGGGTAAAAAATTGGGAGCAAAAATGAAGTGGGCAGCCGAACAGATTGCAGCATTTGATAATACAACCATTGATAAAGTGCTGGAAAATGAATATCTCCTTAATCCCGATTATAAAAATTTGGGTGAAGAGCCGGTATTCATAAACGCCGAGGACCTGGAGATAGCAACAGACGAGATACCCGGCTATGAAGTTGCCGTAAAAGGCCAGTTAACAGTGGCATTAGATATAGTGATTACTGATTATCTGAAAAAAGAAGGCGACGCCAGAGAGTTTGTAAACCGCATTCAGAACATCCGCAAAGACAGTGGTTTTAACCTGGCCGATCGCATAGATGTAATAGTAAGTGAAAATGCTGCGCTGCAACCGTCTTTAATTCAATATAAAGCCTATATTTGCGCCGAAATTCTGGCTGATTCGCTTGCTTTTACTCCCGCCATTAACAACGGAATTGAAATTGAAGTGAATGATGCTATATTACAAGTGAACGTACTTAAAAAAGGATAATAGTATGGCTACAAAAAAGAAAGTTGCTAAACCCGCAGCTAAAAAAGTGGTTAAACCGGTAAAAAAAGTCGCTCCGGTAAAAAAGCCTGCTTCTAAGAAAGCAGTGGCTAAAAAACCTGTTGTTAAGAAACCGGCTCCAAAGCCTGTTGCAAAAAAAACAGTAAAAAAGATAGAAAAAGTAATAAAAAAGGCGCCTAAAAAGGCAATTATAGTAAAAAAAGTGGCAAAGCCTGTTGCAAAACCGGTAGCTAAAAAAATCGTAAGTAAACCTATGACAAAGAAGATTGAAGTTAAAAAGCCGATTGCAAAACCGGTGTCGGTGAAAAAAGCACCTGAAAAAGTTGTTGCTCTGGTAAAAGCTAAATCGCCTGAAAAAGCAAAAGACATTAAAATTACACCGGCAAAACCGGTGGTTTTACCAAAAATAAATACCAAAACGGCCCGTAAATATCAGCCTGATTTTACAAAGTCTGTATTGGATCAGCCCAAGCATGATCTTGGAGCTCCCATTAACCGTTACAACGATGCTGATCTGGCTGAGTTCAGAGAGATCATTAATCGTAAACTTGATTCTGCTAAAAAAGAATTGACTTACCTGCAGGGATTAATTACCCGCAAGGATGAAATGGGCGGTGATAATGATGATGCCCGCTACATGACTATGGAAGATGGCAGCATGAGTATGGAAAGAGAGCAGCTAAGCCAGATGGCCAGCCGCCAGATAACTTTCATCGATCACCTGGAAAAAGCCATCATGCGTATTGAAAATAAAACTTACGGCATATGCCGCGTAACCGGCCAGTTAATTGATAAAGCCCGTTTACGTGCAGTACCACACGCTACCTTGAGCATGGAAGCGAAGATGGGAGCAGCGAAGTAAAAACCCCTCCGCTTCCGGCCAGCTGGCGGAGGAACCTTGGAGTAATAATATTTGAAGAGAATGATTAATTTCATTCTCTTTTTTTGGGCTATTTTTAAATTGAGTTTAAAAAAATATCGCATTTTAATCCGTGTAAATCTGTGAAATCTGTA
>JBBQLS010000044.1:0-20763 GCA_038328115.1 Chitinophagales bacterium | reverse complement strand
CGTGTGGCGGTGGGCGATGTTTGGGATGAAATATGGAATGCGCTGGATGAGGAACAAAACCATGCAGATATTATTTTAATAACCGGCGGCCTTGGCCCTACTGCAGATGATATTACCAAACCATTATTGTGCAAATATTTTGGCGGCAACATGATTATTGATGAAGCTGCCAAACAAAATGTACTCGATATTTTTTCAAAGCTGAAACGCACTATTATTGACCGTAATTTAAAGCAGGCCGAAGTACCTGATGTTTGCACAGTATTACAGAATAAAAGAGGTACTGCACCCGGAATGCTTTTTAACAAAGACGGAAAGGTATTTGTTAGCCTGCCAGGCGTACCGCACGAAATGAAAGGATTGATGACAGATGATGTGATACCGATGCTGGTAAATCAATTTAAATTTCCATCCATCATTCATAAAACACTATTAACAGCCGGTGTGGGCGAAAGTTTTTTAGCCGATCTTATACAGGATTTTGAAGAAGCTTTACCTGCACATATTAAACTGGCTTACCTGCCCAATTATGGCATGGTAAGGTTGCGCTTATCGGCAACAGGTTTTGATGCTGCTGCAACCAAAAAAGAAATTGAAGAACAGTTTGAAAAACTACAATTGCTTGTTGCGGCTTACATGGTTACCAACGAAGATGAACCAATGGAAAAAGTAGTTGGCAAACTATTGATGTTAAAAGGCAAAACCATGTGTACCGCCGAAAGTTGCACCGGCGGATATATTGCTCACCTGCTTACCGCAATTGCAGGTTCTTCCAAATTTTACGATGGCAGCGTGGTAAGCTACAGTTACCAAGCCAAAGAAGACCTGTTGCAGGTAGATAAAAATACACTGGAAACAAAAGGTGCTGTAAGTAAGGAAATTGTTTTGCAAATGGCAAAGGGAGCATTGCAAAATATAAAATCCGATTATGTAATTGCAGTTTCGGGTATTATGGGGCCGGATGGGGGTATGCCGGATAAACCTGCCGGCACTGTTTGGATTGCGGTTGGTAACAAAGACCGCATTGAAACTCAGAAACTATATTTCCGGTTCGACAGGATGCGGAATATTCAGTTAACTGCTACCAACGCATTGAATTTGCTGCGTAAATTCATTCTTGCTGAATCTTAGTTGCCTGCAACTATTAAATCATAAATAATTACCTTTGGCACTTTAAATGATTGCCTGCTTTTCTATTTTCATTATTATTTAAAATGCGCTATGCGGTAATCAAATATTAAATATTCAATCTAAAATATTCAATACACATGAGTTTAGTTGATTTAGTAATGCCGAAACTGGGAGAAAGTATCATGGAAGCCACCATTTTAAAATGGCACAAAAAACCAGGAGATACCATTAACCAGGATGAAACCGTATTGGACATTGCCACCGATAAAGTAGATAGTGAAGTGCCCTCTACAGCCGAAGGTGTAATTGAAGAAATTTTATTTAAAGAGAATGATGTGGTGCCCATTGGTACCGTCATTGCAAAAATAAGAGTAGGTGCCAATGCGGCTGTTTCAAACAGTGCGCCAGCGCCTGTGGCTGCACAACCACAATACGAAGATGCAAAAGTGGTAGAAGAAATTCCTTACCAGCCAACATCGTCAGTGGTGAGTGGTCAGTCGTCAGACAATAAGATCAGGTTTTATTCTCCGCTTGTTTTAAACATCGCACAGCAGGAAGGTATCAGCATGGCTGATTTGGAAAATATACCCGGCACCGGACAGGATGGACGTGTTAGCAAGAAAGATATTTTAGCATACGTTGCAAACAGAGCTGTTAGCGGTAAGCCATTAGCTGTTAGCCAGCCACAACAAACGACAACTCCTTCTTTTTCACAAAACAGTAACAATGAAATAGCTGTTGCTAACAGCCAGCAGCTAACAGCTAACAGCTATCCCGGCAACGTAGAAGTTATCGAAATGGACCGCATGCGTAAACTGATTGCCAAACACATGGTTGACAGCAAGCACACATCTGCTCATGTTACCAGCTTTGCCGAATGCGATGTAACCAACCTGGTTTTATGGAGAGAAAAAATTAAAAAAGATTTTGAAAAAAGAGAAGGCGAAAAAATTACCTACACTCCTCTTTTTATTGAAGCCATTGTTAAGAGCATTAAAAAGTATCCATTGCTCAGCAGCAGTGTAGATGGTGATAAGATTATTGTAAAAAAAGACCTGAACATTGGTATGGCCACTGCGCTGCCAAGCGGCAACTTAATTGTACCTGTAATAAAAAATGCAGACCAGTTAAATCTTACAGGCCTTACCAAGCAAGTTAATGGTTTAGCCAACGCTGCCCGTACAGGCAAGCTAAGGCCCGATGATACCACCGGCGGAACCTTTACCCTCACCAACGTAGGCACATTCGGCAGCATCATGGGTACGCCCATCATCAACCAGCCGCAGGTGGCTATTATGGCTGTGGGTGCCATTAAAAAACGCCCCATGGTTATTGAAACGCCGCAGGGCGACAGCATCGCCATCCGCCACATGATGTATATTTCACTCAGTTACGACCACCGCATTATTGATGGTGCATTGGGTTCTACCTTCTTAAATGCAGTAAGTAAAGAACTGGAGAATTTTGATGGTAACAGAAGTATTTAGTTTACAAATAGTTTGTTAGTGCATGTGGAAACAAATTTTTAAAACTGCACTCATTGCAGGATTCCTGGATATTACCGGTGCCTGCATACAGGTCTGGCTTACAAAAAACATTACACCGGAGATTATCCTGAAATATATAGCCAGCGGTATTTTTGGGAAAGTCGCTTTTGCCGGAGGAGCCGGATTTATACTTTTTGGATTATTCATCCACTTCTTTATTGCATTTGCCTGCACGATGATTTATTTTCTGCTTTATCCAAAACTTAAATGGTTCCACAAAAATTTTCTGCTAAGCTCATTTTTTGTTGCGGTAATTACCTGGGCTGTTACCAGCAGGGTGATAGTACCGCTAAGTAAAATAGTACCTGCCCCGTTTAATATAACAAATGCTGTTATTGCCATTGCTATACTTTATTGCTGCATTGGTTTACCGGTATGCTTTTTTGCAAAACGTTATTACACCAATAAAAAAATAAAAAGCAGCAACTCCTTAATTCAAGTTAGACATAAAGACCGGATTATTTTTTATCTTGCCACACATGCTCACCTTCAATACTACCATATTGCAATTTGCTGCTCAAGGCGAAAAGACAGGCTGGACCTATATTGTAGTGCCGGAGGGGATCGCCGCCAAATTGAATCCAGGCGTAAAAAAATCGTACCGGGTAAAGGGTAAGCTTGATGATTTTGAAGTAGAGAAACTTGCATTGATACCAATGGGCAAAGGCGATTTTATTTTAACCGTTAATGCGGCCATACGAAAAGGCATTGGCAAAAGAAAAGGTGCCACCGTAAAAGTTCAATTAGAGTTAGATTACGCTCCCATACTACCACCTGTCGAACTATTGGAATGTTTGCAGGACGAACCCGAAGCATTGAAATACTTTAACAGCCTGCCACAAGGCCATCGCAATTATTTTACCAAATGGATAGAAACCGCAAAGACCGAACCCACCAAAACAAAACGGATTGCCCTGGTGATTAAAACCATGATACGTAAAATGGATTTTGGTGCCATGCTGCGGGAAGAAAGGGACGAAAAGAAAATGTTAGGGAGATGAAATAAAGGGAGGCTGGATATTTGATACCGGACTCTAAAAATAAAAAGCTTTTCAATAATTGAACTTTATCCAGTATCCAGAATCAGGCATCTAATAAACAACATCAATGCAACAAAATTGTTGATCCCTTCTGCTGTATTCTTTTGCCAGTATCAATATTTGTATAAGTCAATATCCATACATAAGTTCCAAAATCAGCCGGCTGGCCTTTAAATTTTCCATCCCATCTTTTTGTCCAGTCACGGGTTTCAAAAACCAATTGCCCAACGCGGTTAAATACCCTGAACAAAAGGTCTGTTGCCTTGTAAGCATTTAAAGGATATAACTGATCATTAAGCCCGTCTCCATTGGGTGTAAATGCGTTGGGTACGGCGATATAACAACTATTGGGCACTACAATTTTTTGTATGGCAGTATCAAAACATCCAAAATTATTTTGCACAATCAGCCTTGGATAAAGTTCCTGTGTGACTCTTGGTGGAAAATAAGACTGTGGATATGGGTTTGGTAAATTACTGGTTACGCCATTTGCAAAATCCCAATACCAGGAAATGATATTGCCGGTACTTTTATCTAAAAAGGTAGCAAGTTCGTTCGGGCAAACAACAGATGTGGCTTCAAATGCAGCCTTCAGTTCATTATCCAGAAAAATGGAAACCGTTTCACTGGTATCACGGCAAACGCCGTTGGATACGATTAAATAAGTTTTTTTAAGTCCGAAGGAACCATACAAAACGGTCGGATTTTGTTGGCTGCTGCTCCTGGTCTTATCAAAATTCCATTTCCACAAATTCACTTCATTGCGGCCATCATGAAAATAATTGATGGTATCACGGTCGCATCCGTATTTAACAGCGTAAGTAAAATCTGCGTTAACCGTATCCTTGGTATTAAAAAACAACGTTGCGCCCGCAGGTGTTTGCTGCTTGCATTCATCAATAATGGTATTGTTATCAATGTTACTGGTAACCAATTCTATCTGGTAAGTACCCTTTGTTAGTATGGGTGCCGCTAATTTCACTTTTATAATTGGCGTAAATCCGTCGGTAGAGCAATTACCGGTTGCAGCAACTACCGTAACCGGTGTCATACCGGGCATAAGCCATACCTTAAAATCAGTTCCACCAGGTTCTATACTTGTGCAATCAATATTTTTTCTAAATACTAATTGTAACTCATCCGGCGCACAACCTAATTTAGAGATACTGTCCATGGGCGTTGGTATAAGCGGGTAAACAACCACCGGAATATATTCACTGTCCTTGATGGGTTTATCACAGTAATCAAGCAATGTATTTCCATCGGTGGCAAATTTTTTGTCGATATAAATGTTGTAAGTGCCGGCAGGTATGGGGGCATCAAGCGTAAGTTCCAACGAGTCCATATCGTAGTTGGAACTGCACCCAAAACCTTTTGCAGCAATAACATTTGCCAGTTTGGGGTCAATGGTAAATTCAGATCCGGTGGCACTAAGACTGTTGCACTTTAATTTTTGATTAAGTTTTACAGTAATTTTTGTACCATCACAGGCTGCCCTCGAACTTATCATTTGTGGTTCCTTTGGATCTTTAATACTGGCTGAGCCTCCGGTAAAAACCAGATCATAACCGGCCGTACTTTGAGAATAATTTGTAACCATTAATAAATAGTCGTGCCCAATTGTTATGGTTGGCATGGCATTAAAAGGAGTGTTTCCGGGCGCAGAACCGGCACAATGAACATTTCCGTTGGCGCCAGGTTTGCAACCCGTTGGCGAATTAGGAAAAGCACCGCCGGTAATATCAACCCCATAGATATTTAAAGAAACCAGCAGCGATGGATTTGAGAATATGGCATTCGGGCTTTGCCCTGTAACATCAAACAATGCCCAGTCATAATCATCTGATCCGGAAATACCACTTAATAAAAAACCCAACGTACCTGTTTGAAAACAGGTAAACTTATACCAGGAAGAACTACTGGAAGTGACCGGTTCGGAACAAACACTTTGTGGGATATCAGGTCCGCTGCAATTTACTATTGTACTCTGGTGAAATACAGAACTGCCACAAACAGGAAATGCTGATGTTGGAATTTGCCCTAAACTATCGCAGGTTTGGGCATTACTTTGCACCATCATAAAACAAAAAACAAGAAATGAAATTATCTTTTTAATCATAAGTGCCGTAAAATTAACAATAAGACCCTTTAAACGGTATTAATGCTGCAAGTGTGGGAAATGTTTGATGATAAAAACAGGTGAATTACACAATAATCTAAATTAGTATACCACTTATTTAACCTTACCTTTTATCTCCTGCAATTTCAATAATGCCTCCACCGGTGTTAGCCGGTTTATATCCACAGCGTCCAGCAAATTTCTTATTTCATCAAAAGTTGCTGAGTGTGCATCAAAAATACTGAGCTGCATTTTAGGTGAATTCAGATTCTTTATTTTTTCATCTACATTTGCCGCCTTACCGTCTTCCCGGCTAAGCTCAAGTTGGTTTAAAATTTCGTTGGCACGGTCAATCAGTTGTGGCGGCATACCTGCCATACGTGCCACATGAATACCAAAACTATGTACGCTGCCACCCGGCGCCAACTTACGCAGGAAGATTATTTTATTTCCTACTTCTTTATTGGTTACATGAAAGTTTTTAATACCGATGAATTTATTTTCCAGTTCATTTAACTCGTGGTAATGAGTGGCAAATAATGTTTTGGGTTGATGAACGGAGTTGTGCAGAAATTCTGCAATGCTCCAGGCAATGCTGATACCATCATAGGTTGATGTGCCCCGGCCAATTTCATCCAGCAATATCAAACTTCTTTTGGTAAGGTTGTTGATGATGCTGGCAGTTTCATTCATCTCTACCATAAAAGTACTTTCGCCACCGCTTAAATTATCGCTGGCGCCAACCCTTGTAAATATTTTATCTGTCAACGGAATTTTTGCATCGCTGGAAGGTACAAAACTTCCCATGTGTGCCATTAATGTTATCAATGCAGTCTGTCGCAGAATGGCGCTTTTACCACTCATGTTTGGGCCGGTTAAAATAATGATCTGTTGCGATGAGGGATCCAGATAAATATCATTGGCGATATAACTTTCGCCTGCAGGTAAATTACGTTCAATTACCGGGTGGCGGCTATCTTTTATATCCAGCACAAAATCATCCTGCAGTGTTGGTTTTTTGTATTTGAATTGAAGTGCATTGTTTGCAAAGCAACACAAACAATCAAGCACGGCCATTACATGCCCGTTAACCTGCATGGGCGCAATATAATCCTGCAACTCATTCAGCAATTCTTCAAAAAGCTGCATTTCAATGGCGAGTATCTTATCCTCGGCACCAACAATTTTTTCTTCGTATTCTTTTAATTCAGGCGTGATATATCTTTCAGCATTAACCAGTGTTTGTTTGCGAATCCAGGTATCGGGTACTTTGGTTTTGTGGACATGTGTTACTTCCAGGTAATATCCAAAAACATTGTTGAAACTTATTTTTAAAGAAGATATACCGGTTGCCTGTGCTTCCCTTTGCTGAATTTCGACCAGGTAATCTTTACCACCGCTGGCAATTTTTCGCAAGGCATCCAATTCTTCATTAATACCGGCTGCAATTACATTACCTTTTGCTGCAGCTACCGGCGGATTTTCATTCAGTTCTTTTACAATCTTATCAAAAATATATTTACAGGGGTTGAGTGAGTCACCGAGCCTCTTTAAATATTCATTGGAAGAAGTCTCGCAGATCTCTTTTATCAAAGCAGTTTGCTGTAAACCTTTTGCAATTTGCAAAACCTCCCGTGGGTTTACTTTCTTCAATGGCACTTTACTCACCAGCCTTTCCACATCGCCTGCCTGTTTTATGCATTGCGTTATTTTGTTCCGAAGGTCAACTTCTTTAATTAAAAACTCTACCGTGTTAAGCCGTTCATTTATTTTTACAATATTGTTCAATGGCAACACCATCCATCGTTTTAAAAGCCTGGCACCCATTGCAGAAACGGTGTTATCCAATACCTGCAACAACGTATTACTTCCTTCTGCACCGCCAAACAATTCCAGATTTCTAATGGTAAAACGATCCATCCACAAATGATCTTCCTTGTCAATTCTTTGTATAGATGTGATATGACCAAGATTAGGATGCTCTGTATCTTTTAAATAATGCAGTATGGCACCGGCTGCAATAATCCCCATTTGCTGACCTTCGATACCAAAGCCTTTTAAGCTGTGCGTACCAAAATGTTTTAATAAACTTTCGGTAGCATAAGCTTCTGCAAAAATCCATTCTTCTAAAGTGTACGTAAAAAATTTGCTGCCAAAATTTTCTTTAAAATATTTTTGCCGGCTGCGCTGAAAAATAACTTCAGCAGGTTTAAGGCTCTGCAATAATTTATCGGCATATTCCTTATCGCCTTCGGCCACAAAAAATTCGCCGGTGCTGATGTCTAAAAATGCAATGCCGATTTTATCTTCATCAAAATGCAAAGCCGCTAAAAAATTATTGCTGTTGTGCTCCAGTAATTTATCGCTGGTGGCAACGCCGGGTGTTACCAATTCTGTAACGCCACGCTTAACAATTCCTTTGGCCTGTTTTGGGTCTTCCAACTGATCGCAAATGGCAACGCGGTAGCCGGCTTTAACGAGTTTGTGCAAGTAAGTATCTAATGCATGATGTGGAAAGCCCGCCAGTTCAGATGCATCGGGATTGCCGTTATTTCGCTTTGTAAGGGTAATGCCCAAAACCGCGGCCGTAGTTATAGCATCTTGCCCAAAAGTTTCGTAAAAATCGCCCACCCTAAAAAGCAATATGGCATCAGGGTATCTGGCCTTGATGGCATTGTGTTGTTGCATTAAGGGAGTTTCAGCAGTAGCTTTTGCCATAGTTGGCAAAAATAGCTTAAACATTAAATTAAAACGATAAATTTGTACACAAAGAATGTTCTAAAATGCGGGATAAATTAGGTTTATGAAAGCAAATAAAATCTGGTTTGATGAAAATTTTATTTACGTTGAAACCACGGAGAATAAACATGGTAAAATACCTTTATCATGGTTTCCACGTTTGCAAAAAGCAACCAGCGAAGATCTCCAGAAGTTTGAATTATGGGCAGACGGAAGCTGGATACATTGGGAAGATATAGGTGAGGATTTATCTGTAGGGGGATTCTTTACTTTTAAAAAAGACAATACTCATTCGGTCATATAAATAGCATTCAATAACTATAATTATTGTTGCTGTTTCTTTATTTCATCTTTGTACCATCGTTTCTTTTTATACATCATTTTACTGCTATCGGGCATGGTTTGTAAAGGCATAAAATTATACTCTACCGGCACTTTAGTATTTTCAATACCAGTTTTTTTATCGAAACTACTATATACTGCAGCACACCATTTACAGTAGTTTTTAATTAATGTTATTGAATTTGTGTTTCTATTAAGGATAAAATATTGTTCCATTACATCCGTAGCATATATTCCCCTTTGCGCAGTACCTATAAAACGTTCAACTTTTAAAGTATCGCCAACAATCTTAAAAGCTCCCGTAGCATCCGGATTATTTTCAACGAATTGGTGGTAATCGTTTGGCAATTCCATTTTTAAATCGTTTACTGATGAATCCTTTACACCTATAGAAGTTGTATAAAAACTCCCGTCTTCATAAAAGAAATAGACATGAGCCCAATATTTACGCTCAGGGTCCCACCGTGTGAAAGTTGACCTAGTAAAATTATAATATAAACCAATTGTGCTAAATGCTAATGGTTTTATTGGGGGTTGTTTGTAGTAGGTAAATCTTTTATGATTAACAATATTGCAAGAAAAAAATATTGGCACTAATAAAATTGTGTGTATTATTTTTCTCACAACGCATTTTTTATTTTAAGGAAATATAAATTCACCATCAAACAACCTTCTACCGCTTCATATCTGTTTTGCAGCAGTTCTTCAAAAGTATCACCCTGTGTGGCACAACCCGGTATTGCCGGCACTTCTGCCCAGTATCCGCCCTCTTCGGCTTTATGCACATGAACTTTCAATTTCATAAATTTTGATTTATAAAGATACTAATTCTCCTGCTTCGTCAATATCTTCTTCTTCATCTTTTCCCAAAGCCCATCAAAAGTTTGGTGGTTTTCTTCCTTCCATCTTTTGCTAAAGATTTTCATTTTATCGTTGCGATCATCTTTGGTTAATGCAAAAAAAGCTTTGATGGCTTCGGTATCATTTTCAAAAGCCAGTTGGTTGTATATTTCTTTTAACTGCTGCTCTTTGCGTATGTTGCTGTGTGCAATATCTATCTCCATTTCTTCACGCAGCATTACTTTTTCATCGTAACTGCCCGATGGCAAAATAGTTTTTGCAATAACCGGCATCAGTTCTATCAGCATTAAAATAAAAACGATGAGGTAATACCTGAATTGCAATGCGGAATTGTTCTTCAGTAAATTGGTCAAAGCTTCTACCCTGGTTAAAAAACCATTGTTGAGGTACGCTGTAAAATCCGTTTCGGCTGCTTTTATTTTATTGTCAGTTTCTTTTAAAGCCGCATCGGCACTGTCTAATTTGGGTTGCGTTTCTTTTAACAAGGTTTGATACTCCCCATCCAATTTCTGATACTCATTTCTTTTAGCAATGGCAATATCTTTAATACCCACTTTGCCCGAGCCGCCGCTGCCATCTGTTTCTGCAATAAAGTTTGTTCTTGCTTTGTTAACAGCATCATATTTTATATCAAGCTCTGCTTTTAAAACAGCCCTTTCTTTTATTAATGCATCTTTAGGTGTTTTATACAATGCCGTCAATTCCTGCTGTTTAAGCATTTTCTTTTTTTCATTATCCAAAGATGTCTGTAGTTTTATTTCCTTATCAAACATATACAACACGGCTGGTTGGGCCATGAAGGTGCCGATGGTTAATGCCAGTAAACCCCTGAATAAAAGCGGAGCTAGCTTTCTTTTGTTGAATTTTGTGATGCCTTTTATCAACGCCCGGTCGACAGTAAGAATGATAAAACCCATAAACAGTCCCAATGCAATGGCAAGTATCACCGAATCAACTATAGTGCTGAAAAAATAAGTCCAGGTAAAAGTTGCAAAAGCCCAGGTCGCCAGCACCGTCATGCCTATGATCTTATACCTGTTTCTATCAACAACAGAATCTACCAGTATTTCTTTTTCGGCAGTTGACAACCACCATAAAAAATCCGTGAATTGACCGGGTACGTAAGTCTCCCTTTGGGAAACAGCGATGTTTTTTTCCATAAAATGAATTATTGAATGATACTTATAAACGGATCAATAGCAGAGTGGAGTTGAAGAACTGTAAAATAATCAATCTTTTGGGGATTAAACTCCACACTTTGTAAATTATTTTACCAACAGCTTTACATTAACAGTTTATTAGGCAAACCCCCTTAAACATGCGTTGTATAAACCCGTCTATTACTATATCTTTGCACCCGCTTTACAAGCCATTGTTTTTTAATATAAATAAAGAAAAAATGAAGAAATTTTTAAGTACGGCAACATTAATTTTAGCAATAGTTTTTACAGCAAATGCGCAAGCTCCCAAGGGTATGGGCAACAGCGACCCGGAAGCAAAAAAGATACTGGATGCAGTTAGTGCAAAGTTCAAGACTTTTACCTCTGTACAGTCAAATTTCAGCCTTAAAATAGAAAATGCCTCTAATAAGGTAATAGGAAATAAAACCGGCACTGTTTATATGAAGGGCACCAAATACCGCATTAAAGTAGCAGGACAGGATATTTTCAGCGATGGAAGCACTGTATGGACGGTTGATCCCGCTGCAAAGGAAATTACCCTCACCAAACTTGATCCTTCAAACAATACTATTACTCCACAAAAACTTTTTACTAATTTTTACGATAAGGATTTTTTATACAAATTAAATAGTGATGCAAAGGGCGTACAGGAAATTGAACTTACACCAATTGATAAATCGAAACTTTTTCATAAAGTAATTGTATTCATCAATAAAGCTGCAAAAAGTATTACCTCTACAAAAATATTTGAGAAAGCCGGTAACCGTTATACCTACACAGTTAGCGGCATGACCACAAATACAAACATTGCTGATGCCATGTTCGTTTTCAACCAGAAGAATTATCCAGGAATGGAGTTGGTAGATTTGAGATAGGCCTCACCCCAACCCATCTCCAAAAGAGAGGGAACTCGAAGGGGATATTTTTTTTCTTCTTACCGGATTTTGCAGTTGAAGTCTACTGCGGCCTCCTAATCCTTCACAGCTAAGCCTTTCAGAACATTTTTTGAATTCAAAATAGTTCACTATTCCTTTATCCAAAAAATAACCTGAACCCCTTATATGTTTTGTATTTGAAACCCCCGCTACAATTTTAACTGCAAAATCTGGATTAAATCTGTATTTTAGTTAGCTTCATTTTTCCCCCACCGGTAAGATTCATTTTGCAGCCCTGCGAGGTCAATTACCCGGTCAACAACTGTTGCTGCTACTTCTTCAATACTTGTGGGTTTGCTGTAAAAAGATGGTGTTGCAGGGCAAATGATTCCACCAGCAAGCGTAATGGTTTCCATATTACGGATATGAATGAGGTTGTAAGGCGTATCTCTGATTACGCAGACCAGTTTTCTTCTTTCTTTTAAAATAACATCGGCGGCCCGACTAATGAGGTCGTTCGAAATTCCGGAAGCTATTCGGCCCAATGTTCCCATACTGCATGGTATGATGATCATGGTATCGTATTGGCCGGAGCCCGAAGCGAAGGGTGCATTAAAATCCTGTTGAGAAAAAATCTGTAGTTTTTTATCGGCAAAATTGTCGTTATTAAGCTCAATCTTCCATACTTCCTTTGCGTTTTCAGTCATAACCAGGCTTAGTTCATCCCATTGACTGTTAATCTGTTGCAGCTTTTTAATCAATAAATCTGCATAAATAGAACCACTGGCTCCTGTAATAGCAATAACAATTTTTTTTTTCATTTTACCGTTGTATTTATCTAAGCTACTAAACAAAATTATATGCAAAATGTTTTTCGTCTGATATTGGTAATAATAATACTGATTATTATACTGGAGGCCTGATATTTACTAAAAGCAGTATTTAGTGAGGCGGCATCACACAATTTATTTTTTTTATCATCCAAAATTGTAATTTCCCGATTCAATTTCCCGGATGAGTGCACCAAAACTACAGCGAAGCTTAGGCTTATTTCAATCTACAGTTGTAAATATGATTGACATGGTGGGTATTGGCCCCTTTGTTACCCTGCCTATTGTAATGGGTTTGATGGGCGGCATGTTTTTATATGCCTGGATCGCCGGTGCCATACTCTCATTAGTTGATGCCATGATCTGGAGTGAGTTGGGAGCTGCTTACCCGTTAGCAGGAGGCAGTTATAATTTTTTAAAAGAAGCCTACGGCAAAAATGGCATGGGCAGAATGATGAGCTTCCTCTATGTATGGCAAACCATAATACAGGCACCGCTGGTTGCAGCGTCGGCCGCTATAGGTTTTTCGCAATATTTAGGATACCTGGTTGAATTAAGCCCGATGCAGCAAAAGTTAGTCTCTGCATCTGTCATTGTTTTTGTAACCATTTTATTATACCGTAAAATAGATAGCATTGGTAAGATTGCTGTGCTGTTATGGACCGGTGTAATATTAACCATTGGCTGGATCATTATCGGCGGCATTGCCCATGGCAATTTTTTACAACCGCTAAAAGATATTAATGCTAATTTCAGTTGGGGACAGCTTGCATCCTTTGCATTTGGCCAGGCTTGTATTAAATCCATTTACAGTTATCTCGGTTACTATAATGTTTGCCATTTAGGTGGAGAAATAAAAAAACCAGGCAAAAATATTCCCCGCAGCATGTTTATTTCTGTTATAGGCATTGCCATTTTATACATTGCCATGAACACGAGTGTAAGCAGTGTTATCCCCTGGCAGGAAGTAAAACACTGGCAGGAAACCGGCGTTAATAATTTTGTTGTCAGCACTTTTATTGAGCGCCTGTATGGTGTTGCAGCCGCCAATACAATTACGGTGATGATATTATGGGTGGCACTGGCTTCTTTATTTGCCGTAATGCTTGGCTACTCAAGAGTGCCTTATGCGGCAGCTATTGATGGCGCATTTTTTAGAGTGTTCGGTAAATTACATCCTACAAAAAACTTTCCTTATATTTCTTTACTTGTAATTGCAGCATTTGGTTTTGCTTTTAGTTTGTTATTCAGGATGAGTGATGTTATAAGCGGCATTTTAGCCATGCGAATTATGGTACAGTTTATAGGCCAGGCCGTTGGCATAGTAATGCTGCGAAGGCGAAATGGCAGCGCCCATCTGCCTTATAAAATGCCTTTGTATCCGTTGCCGGTAATACTTGCCATTGCTATGTGGCTGTTTGTTTTTTATTCAACCGGTTTTGCTGTTATCAAATCTTTTTTAATTGTTTTTGGAACCGGTATTCTGGTGTATTTTATTTATGCAAAGATGCAAAACCAATGGCCGTTCAAAACAGCAGAAGAGGTTATACTGGTTGAGGAAATAGAAAAAATTGTTGAATAGAATCTACAGATCCGGCAAGAAATCTATTTCAGAAATCATTTTATCTTTTAGAGAAAATGCTATGCAACTGGTTCCATTCGTAATAACAACGTAAGGAACATTCAGCGAAATATTATAACGCAAAACCTGGTCAAGTACGGCCTTATCTAATGCCACATTCATCTCCTTACATTCAACAACCATCCATGGTTTTGTACCGGAATCATAAACAAGGATATCAAAACGTTTTTTAAGTTCCCCCAGTTTTATTTCCTTTTCAATAGCAATTAAAGAAGCAGGGTATTTTTTTATTTGGGTAAGATACCGAAGAAAATTCTGCCGTACCCATTCCTCGGGTGTAAGTAATACCCAGCGTTTGCGAAAGTCATCAAAGATAAATTCCTGCCCATTCTCTTCTTTTATTTTAGGTTGATATGGGGGATATTCAATCTTGATCATAATTGTATAACCAGTGGTAGGCTAAGAATTTTGTATCTTTATTGTTATATAGAATTAAACGGAAAGATATGAAGTCAAAAGCAGAAATAGTAAATAACTGGTTGCCGAGATATACCGGTGAAAAATTAGAAAACTTTGGTGAATACATTTTACTTACTAATTTCAGTAATTATGTAAACATGTTTGCCAAATGGAATAAGGTAAAAATTGTGGGTGCCGACAGGCCCATGCAATGCGCCACTGCTGAAAATATTACCATCATCAACTTTGGTATGGGCAGCCCCGGTGCCGCAACTATTATGGATCTGTTAAGCGCCATTGAGCCCAAAGCTGTTTTATTTTTGGGCAAATGCGGCGGCCTTAAAAAAAGAAACAAAATAGGCGACCTGATTTTACCCATCGCCGCCATCAGGGGCGAAGGTACCAGCAACGATTATTTGCCGCCGGAAGTACCAGCCCTGCCTGCATTTGCTTTGCAAAAAGCAATTTCCACCACAATCAGGGATGCAAGTTGCGATTACTGGACAGGCGTATGTTATACTACCAACCGGCGGGTTTGGGAACATGATGAAGTTTTTAAAGAATACCTGCAACAAGTAAGAGCCTATGCCATTGATATGGAAACTGCAACCATTTTTACGGTTGGTTTTTACAATAAAATTCCTACGGGTGCCTTGTTGCTGGTTAGTGACAGCCCCATGGTACCAGAGGGAGTAAAAACAGAAGAGAGCGATAAAAAAGTAACCACTGACTTTGTTGACCGACATTTGAAGATTGGCATTGAATCTTTAAAACAACTGATTAATGATGGGTTAACTGTAAGGCATCTTAAGTTTTAATAACGTGCATGGCCCCATTGCTCTCCATAAAAAATATTTCCATACAGTTTAATCAGGATGGTAAATCAAGTACTGCCGTAAACAATAATTCGTTTGATGTTGCGGCTGGAGAATTGGTTGCTGTTGTTGGTGAAAGCGGCTCTGGCAAGTCTGTAACAGCTTTATCCATCTTGCAATTATTACCAGGACAGGCCAACGTTTCGGGAGAAATTATTTTTTATCAGGACAATCCTGTTGATCTATTAAAATTATCAAAGAAAGAAATAAGCAGCATACGCGGCAATGAAATTGCGATGATCTTCCAGGAGCCCATGACATCGCTAAACCCCGTTTTTACCTGTGGCTTTCAGGTGATGGAAGCCATACAATTACACCAGAAAGTATCTAAGGCAACCGCCAGGCAAAAAACAATAACACTTTTTGAACAAGTAAAATTGCCCGATCCTGAAAACCTGATTTCCCGCTATCCTCATGAACTCAGCGGTGGCCAGAAGCAACGGGTAATGATTGCCATGGCTATGAGTTGTAACCCTGCGCTGCTGATTGCAGATGAACCAACTACTGCATTGGATGTAACTGTGCAAAAAACAATTCTTGAACTTATCAGATCGCTGCAGGTAGAAAACAATATGGGTGTAATTTTCATTACACACGACCTGGGGGTTGTTGCAGATATTGCCGATAAAATTGTGGTGATGCGCAAGGGTGAAATTGTAGAGCAGGGATTAACAAAAGATATTTTACATAATCCACAACAGCCTTACACAAAAGCTTTACTGGCCTGCAGACCCGCAGGAAAAACAAAGGGAGTACGGTTACCGGTAGTAAGTGATTTTATTAATGAGGAAGGGGAAATAACTGAAAAACTATCTGCCCCTGAAGAACCCAAAACTCAAAACTCAAAAACCAAAATCCAAAACACGGTTTTAGAAATAAAAAATCTCTTTGTTCATTTTCCTGTAGAGAAAAATTTATTTGGAAAAGCAACTCAATATTTTAAGGCCGTTGATGATGTAAGTTTTACCGTGCAGCAGGGCGATATTGTGGGGCTGGTTGGCGAAAGCGGCTGTGGTAAAACAACTTTGGGCAGAAGCATTTTGCAACTGGTTAAACCAACATCGGGTAAAATTTTGCTGGAGGGAAAAGACCTTACACAAACCAATGCCGAAGTGCTGCGTAAAATGCGAAAAGATCTGCAAATCGTTTTCCAGGATCCGTATGGTTCACTAAATCCCCGTATTACAATCGGCGAAGCTATACTGGAGCCATTGAAAGTGCATTCCGTTTTGAACAGTAGCAAACAACGCAAAGAAAAAGTGATGGAGTTGTTGGAGAAAGTTAGTCTGGATACCAGCCATTTTAACCGTTACCCTCACCAGTTCAGCGGCGGGCAGCGGCAACGAATTTGCATTGCCCGTGCTTTGGCACTCAATCCTTCTTTTTTAATTTTTGATGAAAGTGTATCTGCGCTGGATGTAAGTGTGCAGGCACAGGTACTCAATTTGCTGAACGACCTGAAAGCTGAATTTGGATTCACGGCCATTTTTATTTCGCACGACTTGTCTGTTGTGCATTATATCTGCAACCGCATACTGGTAATGTACAAGGGAAAAATTGTGGAAGAAGGAACTGCCGACCAGGTTTATCATCATCCTTCCAATGATTACACAAAAAAACTACTTAATTCCATACCCGGGAAAATTATGCATCAATCCCCGTAACTGTCAATCGCTGTATAGTCTGAATAATTATTGTATCCGTAAAAATTCTTTGCGGACGGATGAAAACTGAACAGTCGCTTTTTTAGCTGATCTCTGAACTGCTCTTCCGCAGGTTCATCTTTTTTTATTTTTTTGTCTGTCATAGTGGTCAATTTATCATCGGTTAAAATAACCTTCTCATCCTCAGCCTGTAAACCACTCATGCCTATTTTCCAGTCATCTTCTTTTTTTACGCGGTACTTATAAAAATATACCACTCCTTTTTTATCAAGGTATGCAGCCGGTTCTTTCTTAATAAACTCAACAGAATCTACTTTGCTGTAATTTTTATCCGCTAACAAAAAACTTCTTGCCATATCCGGCTGGTTTTTATACTTCGCCGGAAATTTATCCAGGCGTTTTATTTTTTCCAGTGCTACATACAACTTACTCCTGTACATATCATCGGCTGCAAGGTTTATTAAAATACTGTCGGCAACCGGCATATTATTACGCAGCAACAAAACAGCAGTTGTTAACTTTATCTCAGCATCCCGGGATTGCATTATGCGTTCAAAAAAAACAGGTACATTTTTTTTCTTATCATAAAAAGGAACCAGTAATACACTGTAATTATCAAGGTCGCTTTTGCCGTAATCTCCATAACCTGTAATTGATGCATTGTCTTCATCCGCTTCTTTCACCAGTTCCTTCTCCATCATTTCTTCATCTTTTATCTGCATTTTTTTCAGTTCAACCTTTGCATCAAAATATATTTTTGTAAAGTATGGTTCGTAATCTGCTGCACTCACCAGATTACTGTCAACCAATGTAACCAGCAAAGAAATTACATCATCTTTATAATTATTAAGTGTTGACAATTGCAGCAATTCCGGAAATAATTCCTTAGCTAACAATAAGGAATCGCCCAGTTGGGCAAACAAGCTGCTGTAATCATAACTATCAGCAAACACTGGCGGGTCCTGCATTATCAGTTCTTTCAATAACCGGTAAGCTTCCTTGGTTTTGTGCCGGGCAAGTGCCTTAAATACTTCATTTTGAAACAGGCTTGTGTCGGCAGTCTGTTCAAATATTTTTTTGAGCAGGCCAACAACAACAGGCTTGGTGGTATCTTTTATATAACCCAGCTCGGCAATTAACTTTGCTTTGCTGTCAAAATAATCCTTGTCGGTAATGTTCAGCCTTGCAATTGCCGCCGCAATCTGAGGGCCCCCTTTTTCTCCAAAATAAATACTGGTAATGGATTGCTGTGCTTTCTTTTGCGTTGCACTGTCTTTACTAAAGAGGTCGGTAAAAAATTCAGTCACCCTGCTTCCATAAATATCCCTGCCCAGTTTTTTTTCTTCGGGCCGCATTGTGTTAAAGAAAGAATTTATAAAACTGCTTTCCGTCGTTAGGGTATCGCCCAGGGTAACCAAGCCGAATGTATAATTGTCTTTAAACATTATCATCCGGTTGATAGTGCGTGATGAACCGGTGTCACGCATTACAAACCGGTATCCTTTTACATTATTATTTAAAGCAAATGAATCTTTTTTATACAATATCAGGCTGCTTTTGTCAAAATAGTTTTTTATTTCATCCGCAAGAAAGGAGACTGAATCCTGGGCATAAAAATATTTTGGATATTCCTGGATACTTACGCCTATGGTTTCGCCGGTTGCTGCACTCCTGAACAAACCATTTTTTGTTTTAGGCCAGTAATTAAAATACCCCGTGCCATTGTTACCATTCGCCATGTTGCTGGCAGCATTTTCTATAATTTCCCGGAGCTCATTATTTATTTCCGGAGCCACCGGAGTGGTAACCGTAAAATGCATACTTGTATCCACATAAGGCGTTGCAGGTTTATATTTAAAATCAGTAAAACTAAAAGAGTTGAAATAGGTGCTGAAATCAGTTTTGCTGTTTTTACTCTTTGCAGCAATAATGTAATAATGCGGGCCTTTAATTAAATAACGGGCAGCTATAATTGAGCCATCTTTTTGTCTTTCACGCACTTCCAGGCAGGGATATCCTTTGTAATTACTTCGTTGCCGGCTCAACTGTTTATCAAAGTTATCGGGGTTCCTGAACGATTCTTCAATCAGCCCGAGGTCAAAATCATCTTCATCCAGAAAACGGAAATTGTACACCGGTTTTTTCATCACCAGAAATCCATCGCCGCTGGTTTTATCAACTGCTTCATACTCCCAAAGGTTCATGCCGTCTGTATTATCGGTGTTGAGGTACACTGCCGGTTGTTGCGGAAACAGTATGGAAAAGCCGCCCTGCACCGGTTCAAAATTAATGGCAGTATGTGTGGCTTCATTTAAATGTATAGATGAAAAAAAACGTGCGGCTTCATTACCATTCACATAATTTTCTTTGCCGCTCATTTTAAACATCAGGACTTCAAAAGGAGTGATAAAAATATTATACCGCTGCAGATCGCCACGCCGGGTACGGTTGCTGATGTCAAAACCTGCATAGCCGTTTTTGTTAATCGGCTTTTTGGATAATATCTTCCCGGGAATATTCTCGTATAAAATACTATCTACTTTACTTAAAACATCTTTTTCATTTTGCCCCAAAAAAGCTGCATGGGTTTTAATGCGTGTTACCAGGTAATAAGCACCATTACTCATGTCGCTGTATTGCCTTCTGTCTAATTGCCTGTAATCGTTGCTCAGGTTAAATAACGGCCCCGGCATATCTACTGTAAAAAATCCATCTTCGGCAGTTTGGGTTGTAAAGTTTACCGGCACTTTCATTTTATCAACAGCTTCTTTTTGTACTGCGTCGCGGTCGGCCATGTGTATGGGGCGAAGATGGTAGCCCATCTTGCGCAGCAATTCAATAACACCTCTTTGTCCCGGTAAATGTGCTGCGCCAACACCCACAAAAAGCGAACTTTTTTTAATGATCGTGTCTATCGACTTTGCCTGTATTTCATTTCTTTTAAAAAGAAATTTTTCTGTAAACGCATCCGACCGGTCCATCATCCTGTCTAATGAATCCATCAGGTCAAGATCGCCCCGGCGGTAAGCATCCTGGGTTTTATCTAGAATATCATAGCGTGATTCGCCGTCCGTATCAAATGATTTTTTCTTTTTTTCTTTGGCCATATCGGCGTAGGCCTGCATTACAATTTTTTCGGTTTCAAAATAATTTTCCACGCCTGTTGCCCGTTTGCCCAGTTTTTTTCCTGTTTGATAAATGTACAGGTCCAGAAAAGTATCTTCTTCAAAATCTTCCTTTTCTTTATAAGACCGGTAGAGCAAACTGTTTACAACGGTTGGCTCGGTACTCATGGCCGCTTTCAGCTCTTCGTCATATTTTGAAATGCGGAAAGAATTTTCATTCAGATAATCACCTTTGGGTACTTTTACAAATTCAACATAATTCTTTTTAACCCGGTTCATATCTACCATCTGCCCCTGCCAAAGCTCGGGGTTAAGTTCCAGCGCAACGGCATCCACACTTTTAAGCGCCATGTAAAAAGAATCGCTTAAATGAAATACCATTTTGCTGCTTAC